>JAJYFW010000501.1 GCA_021785335.1 Pseudomonadota bacterium | reverse complement strand
GGTGAACTTCCCGCGCTCCTGCCTGCATTGCGAGACCCCGCAGTGCGTGACGGTGTGCCCGACCGGCGCGTCCTACAAGCGCGCAGAGGACGGGATCGTGCTGGTCAACACCGATATCTGCATCGGCTGCAAGCTGTGTTCCTGGGCGTGCCCCTATGGCGCGCGGGAGTTCGACGAGGACCAGGGCGTGATGAAGAAGTGCACGCTCTGCATCGACCGCATCTACAACGAGGCACTGCCCGAGGCGGAGCGCGAGCCGGCCTGTGTGGCGACCTGCCCCTCGCGGGCACGGCATTTCGGCGACTTCAACGATCCCGACAGCAAGGTTTCGCGGCTGGTGGCGGGGCGCGGCGGCGTGGCGCTGATGCCCGAACTCGGCTACGCGCCGGTCAACCGCTACCTGCCGCCGCGCCAGGCGACGATCCCCGCGAAGCCGCTCGAGCGGCAGCATGGCGGGGGCGTCAACGCGCTGCTGAAGATGCTCGACATGGTGCTCTCGCGATGACGCCGGCCGGCTCTGTCCTGCTGCTGACCACATTGACCGGGTTCGGCTATGGGCTGCTCGCCTGGCTGGGCGCGCTGACGGGGCTCGGCTTCCTGCCGGCGGCACCACTTTTCGTTCCGGTCAGCGTTGCGATCGGGCTTGGGTTTTCCAGCGTTGGGCTGATGGCGTCGACGCTGCATCTCGGGCGCCCGGAGCGCGCCTGGCGCGCGTTCAGCCAGTGGCGTTCCTCCTGGCTGTCGCGCGAGGGCGTGGCGGCGATGGCGACGTTCCCGCCCGCGCTGACTTTCGCGGGGTTGTGGTGGCTGCTTGGCGCGGAGGCGACGGCGACGCGCGTCGCGGGGGTGGTCGCCGCGGTGCTGGCGCTCGTGACGGTGTTCTGCACGTCGATGATCTATGCGAGCCTCAAGCCGATACGACAGTGGCACAATCCCCACACCGCACCGGATTACCTGATCTTCGCGGCGTTCTCCGGCGCGGTGCTGCTCGCAGCGCTGTGGGCAATCTGGTTCGGCGCAGCGAAGGGGCTGGCGGTCGCCGCGCTGGTCACGGCGCTGGCGGCGCTGGGCGCGAAACTGGCCTATTGGCGCTTCATCGATACGCAGAAGCCGCTGGTCTCGCTCGCCTCCGCGACCGGGCTGTTGTCGTTCGGCACCGTGCGGCCGCTCGACCAGCCGCATTTCACCGAGAACTATGTGCTGCGCGAGATGGGTTATCAAATCGCGCGCAAGCATGCGGTGAAGCTGAGGCGGATCGCGGCCGTGCTCGCGTTCCTGCTGCCGGCGTTGCTGGCGCTGGTGGCGGCGGAGGGCGTCCTGCCGGCGGTGGCCGCGACCGGGGCGACGCTTTCGGCGCTGGTGGGACTGCTGGTGGAGCGCTGGCTGTTCTTCGCCGAGGCGACCCATGTCTCGACGATTTATTACGGGGTCTGATGGCTGTTCAGCCAGAATGGCGGCAAGGCCTCCGCCGCCGGCCGGGCACGGCGGCGCCTGCGGTCAGGTCAGCGTCCGCACCAGGTTGGCCGCGGTGACCGCTGTCGCCGGCGGCGGATCGGTGAGCGCACGGGCGAGGCGCGGGCGGGTTGCCAGCCGTTCGGCGGCCTGCGCGGGCGTCAGCGCCGCTTGCGCCAGCGTGCGCGCGAAGGTCGCCTCGGCGCGCGCGCGCGCCTTGAACAGCGCCATCTGCACCCGGCTGTACACATTGGCGGCACCGTCGCCGGAGGTTTCGATCGGCAGGAAGTTCGCTTCCGGCAACCGTGCCGTCACCAGCGCCTGGATACCGTCCGACACCGAGGAGGACGGCATGCAGCCGAACGGCTTCACGCTCACGACCAGGTCCACCTTGTGGTCGCGCGCCGCGGTGATCAGCTTGCCGACTTCGAGGTGGCCCTCGCCGCCGCGCAACTCCGTCGGGTAGAAGTCGTTGCTCGCGGCGGCAAGTTCCGCCATGTCGGACAGTGGGCAATGGCGAAGCCCGATCGCGCGCGCGGCGAGCGCGAAGGCGGCGCGTACCAGGCGCGTAGCGAGGCGCGCGAGCAGCAGGGTGCGGACCGGTGCCGCACTGTCGCTCGGATGGCGCTCCGAATCGCGGCGCGGCAGCAGCATGCGGCGGCGCGTGTCGTTCTCGACGCACCAGATGTCATACAGCATCCACGCGGTGAGCGGCTCGATCACGACCTCGGCGCCCTCCGCCTCCAGGAAACGTTGCATCCGGTAATTGCCATCACCCTCGGTGGTCATGGCCCAGAACTCGCCGATCAGCGCGACCTTTGGCTTGACCCGCAGGCGGTCGACCGCGATTGCCGCGAATTCCCGCCGGCAGCGGCCCAGCGCGCGCGCGATGCCACGACGCCTGCCGAGCGCCTCCTGCAGGATGGTGAGGCTGCGCGCGACGGCGGCATCGGTTGCTCCCGGCTCGCGCTCGTAGGGACGGATGCGATAGGCCAGCGCATTGAGGACGTCGCCCGCGATCACGCATGCGAGGCCGGTGAGGTAGAAGCGCGCGTCCAGCCGCAACGGCGCGTCGGCGCCGATCTGTTCCGCTCCCTCCTCCTGCCTGATTCCGATGACGCGGAAGCCGGTGAAGCCGGCATCGCGCAACGCCTTGCGGTACTCGGTCGTATAGGTTCCGAAACGACACGGGCCGCAGGCGCTCGCGGTGACGAACACGTAGCGATCGATGATGTCGGCCGGGCTCAGGCCCTGTTCGTCGCGCAGCGCC
>JAJYFW010000500.1:2139-2723 GCA_021785335.1 Pseudomonadota bacterium | reverse complement strand
CGCCTATGACCAGGAGGCGATGTTCGCCACCCATGCCGCGCTGTGGCGCGACCCGATGCAACCCGGGGCGGCCGGGGTCATCGCGATGGCGCCGGCCGTCGAGCGCAGCTGATAGCGGGAGTGGCGGCGGCCTAGGCCGCCTTCGCCACCGCCCGCCAGATCTGCTCGGGCGTCGCCGGCATGTCGACATGGGTGATGCCGAGCGGCGACAGCGCGTCGACCACCGCGTTGATCACCGCCGGCGGGCTGCCCACGGCCCCCGCCTCGCCCGCGCCCTTCACGCCGAGCGGGTTGGTGCCGCACGGGATCTCGACGAGATCGACCTCGATGTCGGGCAGGTCGTCGGCCCGCGGCACCGCGTAGTCCATCAGGCTGCCGGAGAGCAGCTGGCCGGAGGACGGGTCATAGGCCGTGCGCTCCAGCACCGCCTGGCCGAAGCCCTGCGCCACGCCGCCATGCACCTGGCCGCGCACGATCATCGGGTTCACCGCCTTGCCGAAATCGTCGGTCACGGAATAGCGCACCAGCGCGATCACGCCGGTCTCCGGGTCGACCTCCACCTCGGCGACGTGGCAGCCGTTGGG
>JAJYFW010000500.1:0-2129 GCA_021785335.1 Pseudomonadota bacterium | reverse complement strand
GGCGTCGAGCGTCGTCGCCTCCTCGCCCTTCACGGCTTTCGCGCGCTGCGTGGCCGCCAGTTCCATGATGCCCATGCCGCGGTCGGTGCCGGCGATGGCGAAGCGCCCGGCCTCGAACACGATGTCCGCCGGCGCGGCCTCCAGCGCCTCGGAGGCGGCCTTGCGCCCCCGCTCGATCACGGTTGCCGCCGTCACCAGGATCGCCTGGCCTTCCGAATAGAGGCTGCGCGCGCCGCCGGTGCCGCCGCCCACGGGGATGGTGTCGGTGTCGCCCTGGCGGACGCGCACCTTCTCGCCCGGCACGCCGAGCTGGTCGACCGTGAGCTGCACATAGGCGGTCTCGTGCCCCTGGCCGGTGGACTGGGTGCCGACATAGACGTCGACGAACCCGTCCTCGGCGAAGCGGATCTCCGCCCGCTCGGTCGGTGCGCCGCCCGTGGCCTCGAGGTAGTAGGCCATGCCGATGCCGCGCCGCTTGCCGCGCTTCGCCGCCTCCGCCCGCCGCTTCTCGAACCCGGCCCAGTCCACGGTCTTCAGCGCGTGGTCGAGCACGACGCGGAAGTCGCCGGAGTCGTAGACCTTCCCCACCGGCGTGCGGTGCGGCATGCGGTCCGGCGTGACCATGTTGCGCCGGCGCAGCTCCGCGCGGTCGAGCTTGAGGTCGCGCGCCACGGCGTCCACCAGCCGCTCCACCAGGTAGTTCGCCTCCGGCCGCCCGGCGCCACGATAGGCGTCCACGGGCACGGTGTTGGTGAACACGCCGATGACGTTGGCGTAGATCGCCTTGAACCCGTAGACGCCGGCGAGCACGCCGGTGCCGGCGCCGGTCGGGATGAAGGGCGCGTAGTTGGAGAGATAGGCGCCCATGTTGGCGACGTTACGGGTACGCAACGCCAGGAACCTGCCGTCCTTGTCCACCGCAAGCTCGCCGAGCGTGATGTTGTCGCGCCCCTGCGAATCCGAAAGGAACGCCTCCGCGCGCTCCGAGGCCCATTTCACAGGCCGTCCGAGCTTGCGCGCGGCGTAGCAGGTCAGCACCTGCTCGGGATACAGGAACAGCTTCATGCCGAACCCGCCGCCCACGTCCGGCGTGATGACGCGGAACTTGTCGGGATCGACCTTGAAGACGTCCTTGCCGAGAAAGTCCTTCAGGCTCCAGCCGCCCTGCGTGTTGGTGCGCAGCGTCCAGCGCCCGCTCGCCGCGTCGTAGGAGGCGAGCGAGGCGCGCGCCTCCATGGAGTTCACGACGATGCGGTTGTTCACCACGGTGAGCCGCGTGATGTGCGCGGCCCTGGCGAACTCCGCCTCAACCGCCGCCTTGTCGCCGATCTCCCAGTCGAAGCAGACGTTGCGCGGCGCCTCCGCCCACACCTGCGGTTGGCCCGGCTCCATCGCGCTCGCGAGGTCGGTGACCGAGGCGCGGGTGTCGTAATCGACCACGATGGCCTCGGCCGCGTCGCGCGCCTGCTTCACCGTCTCCGCGACGACGAAGGCAACCGGGGTTCCCACGTGGTGCACGGCGGTGCGCGCCAGCACCGGACGTTCCGGGGTCACCTGGTCGGTGCCGTCGCGGTTCTTCATCTTCGCCGCGCAGGGCAACGTGCCGATGCCGTCGGCGTCGAGATCGGCCGCGACATAGACCGCGACCACGCCGGGCATCGCCTTCGCCGCCGTCGTGTCGACCGAGCGGACCGCGGCCGCGGCGTGCGGGCTGCGCAGCACCACGCCGTGGGCCACGCCGGGAAGCCGGATGTCATCCGTGTAGCTGCCGGCGCCCTTCAGCAGGCGCGGGTCCTCGACACGGCGGACAGGCTGGGCAAGACCGAACTTTTCCATCGGGCGTTCTCCGGCGTTTTCTCGCCCGGCAGTCTAGCCGCCGAGCGGCAAACGCCAACCCCCCCGGGGCCGCGCCCCAGATCACCGTTCGCGGTGGCCGAGCCGCGCCTTGATCCGCTCGCGCAGCGTCTGCACCGTCACGTAGAGCA
This sequence comes from Pseudomonadota bacterium, assembly GCA_021785335.1. The sequence goes on along the minus strand of JAJYFW010000500.1, from coordinate 144 downwards.
TCGGGATGACGAAGATGCCGATGCCGGTCGCGCCGATCATGCCGGCGAACACCGGCGTGCCCACGGCGCGGCGCGAGAGCATCGCCGCCCCCGTCGCGGTGACCAGCGGCACCAGGCCCATCACGAAGGCGATCGAGGTCATCA
>JAJYFW010000026.1 GCA_021785335.1 Pseudomonadota bacterium | reverse complement strand
CGACGGCCACGCCGCCTACGTCGCGCTTAACCCCACGGTGAAGGCGGGCTGACCTTCATGCATGACCGGCCGGGGGGTTCGCCTCCCGGCCGGTGACGCGCACCACGGCGGCGAACAGGCGCAGCGCCTCCGCCCCGCCCCGGTCAGGCAGCACGCCCCCATCCATCTCCTCGGCCAGCACCATCGCCTGGCCCGCGATCGTCTCCGCCGCCCGCGTCAGCGCCTCGCGCGCCACGGCGAGTTGCAGCTTCTCCGACAGCAACGCCCAATCACCGAGCGCCGCGCCGTAACCCGGTGCCGCGGCATGCGGCTCGTGCGCGTACATCCCGGGCGCGCGCGGGTGGGTTGTGACGTTATGTTCGATACGATGCCTCGGCATGCGCGGCCTCCGCAGGGGTTTCCCGGTTGGCGCCGTTCTGGCGAGCAGCGCCGCGATCGCGGCGTTGCACGGGTTCTGCAGCGGATCGCTTGATGCCCGGTTAAGCGAACCGGACGCTGGCCTCGCCCAGTCCCGTGAACGCAACCTCCACGGTGCAGGGGCCTTCCAGCCAGATCGGCGGCGTTACGCTGCCCAGCAGCACCACCTGCCCCTCGCGCAGGCCGCCGAACGCGGCGGCCTCGGCGGAGCCGGCGAGCCAGGCGAGCGCCGCCAACGGGTGGCCGAGCAGGTCCGCGCCGCGGCCGCGGCCCACGTCCATGCCGTCCACCCGCATGCGCCCGGGCACCGCAGCGAGGTCGAGCGCGCGCCAGTCCGCCGCCGGCTTTCCCAGCACGCCGCCGTGATGGAATACCTGGTCCGCCAGCAGCCCGCCCGGCCCCACGGTCTTGAGGTCGCCGGCCGGCGGCGGGCCATAGCGGTTCTCGACGATCTCGATCGCGGCGAAGACGTCGGCGACGGCGTCCTCGGCCTGGGCGAGGTCGCACGGGCCCGGCGGCAGGTCGCGCGCAAGCCGCACGCCGATCTCGCATTCGACGCCGAGCGGCGCGCCCGTCCAGTCCAGCGTGGCGCCGGAGTCGACGAGCCCGTCGCGCGGCATGAAACCCGCGAGCGGGTGCGCGAGCCCGAGATAGGCGCGCATCCCCGCGGCGGTGGCGCCGATCTTGAACCCCGCCGGCGGGTCCGCATCGAGCATCCGCGCAAGCGCCACCTGTGCGGCCAGCCCCTCGGCCAGCGTCCGCGGCGCGACGTCGGCCGGCAGGGGCGCGTAGGGCGGGCCGCGACGTCGCGCGGAGAGAATGGCGGCGGCGGTGGTCGCGGCTTCCATCAGCGTCGTCCCAGTTCGTAAAGCGCGATGGCGCAGGCGGCCGCGACGTTGAGGCTGTCGAGGAGTCCGCCACCGGCAATCGCGATCCCGGCCAGCGTGTCGCAGGTCTCGCGCGTCAGGCGGCGCAGCCCCTCGCCCTCGGCGCCGAGCACCAGTGCGATGCGCCGCCCCGCAAGCGAAGGGCCCGAAAGCGGCGGAGCCGCGGCGTCGAGCCCGACGACGAACACGTCCGCCGCCTTCAGCGCCACCAGCGTGCGCGCGATGTTCACGGCGCGCAGCAGCGGGATCGTCTCGAGCGCGCCGGACGCGGCCTTGGCCAGTGCCCCGGTTTCTTCGGGCGCATGGCGGTCCTGCACGATGACGGCGGCGGCGCCGAGGGCGGCGGCCGAGCGCAGGATAGCGCCGACATTGCGCGGGTCCGCGAGCTGGTCGAGCACGACCAGCGGTCCCGGCCGCTCCAGCACCTGGGCGAGCGGCGGGGCCACCAGCGGGTCGGCGTGCAGTGCAGCCCCCTGGTGCACGGCATCGCGGCCGAGCAGCCGGTCGAGCTGCTCGCGCTCGGCGCGCTCGGCGGTGATCGCCCACGGGCGCGGCAGGCGGGCGGCGATCGCCTCCTCGGCGGCCTCCGTCAACAGCAGGCGGCGTAGCCGGCGCGCCGGGTTGGCCAGGGCCGCCGCGACGGCGTGCGTGCCGTAGAGCCACAGGCCGGAGCGGTCGCCCCCCCGCTGATCCCGATGCTCGCGCTGGTCGCGGTGTTCGCGGTGATGACGCGGCGCCTCGTCCTCGTGCCGCGCCGGGCGCGCGTGCAGCGTGTTCTCGCCGTGGCGGGGCCGGAAGCCGCCGTCCGCACGCGCTCCCTGGGGACGCTCTCTCTGGGGGGGGCGCTCTCCCTGGGGACGCTCTCCCTGGGGGCGTTCTCCCTTTGGGCGTTGCCCGTACGGACGTTCCGACTGCGGCCGGTCGCGCTGCGGGCCGCCATGCGACGGTCCGCCATGGCGCGCCCCATGTTGCCCGCCCCCGTGGTGCTTGGCGCCATGGTGCCCGCCACCCTGTTGCGGGCCGCCGGACTTGCCGCCGCCGAAACGCCCCTCGCCCTGCGCTCCGCCGCGCGGGCGGTCGCTGCGGGATTCGCCACCCTGCGAGGAACGGGCGTGATGGTCGGGGCGGCCGCGCTCGCCGCCGGCGCCGCGGAAGGAACGGGGAGGCTTCATGCCGGCGGTATACAGGCGCCCCCGCTCGGCGCAAACACGCGCGCGCAGGCACGGCGGCGGGGACGCCGCGAATTCGCAGGCCCTGACGCAGCATTTGACATGAGCCAAGGCTTGCCCCAAGGGACGGCGCGACCGATGCGACGTGTCGGAGGGGTGCCCGAGTGGCTAAAGGGGGCGGACTGTAAATCCGCTGGCGCACGCCTACGTTGGTTCGAATCCAACCCCCTCCACCAAACCGCCATCATGCTCCATAGTGGCCGTGTGCCTGGGGCCGCGGGTGTAGCTCAATGGTAGAGTCCCAGCCTTCCAAGCTGGTTGTGCGGGTTCGATTCCCGTCACCCGCTCCAGGTGCCACGCGCCCCGCTTGACTTTACGGCCGGGCCGGCCTTTTTACGCCGCCTTGTCCCAAAGCGGTGAGCGTGCGACCTGCGGCGGGCCGGCTGCCGCAGGGGTGTAGCTCAATTGGCTAGAGCGCCGGTCTCCAAAACCGGAGGCTGGGGGTTCGAGACCCTCCACCCCTGCCAAGCCGGGCCCGGGCGCGCCGGCGATGATGTCCCGCGAGGGCGAAGTATTGCTTGAGGACGTGGACGGGGCCGGCTCCGTCCGGCACGTCCAACAGATTCGGAGAGTGGCAGGCGTGGCGTTCGATCCCCTGAAGTTCCTGCGCGATGTACGCACCGAAACCGGTCGCGTCACCTTCCCCTCGCGCCGCGAGACGGCGGTGACCACCGGTCTCGTCATCGCGATGGCCACCGCGGCCGCCGCCTTCTTCTTCATCGCCGACCAGGTCTTCAGCGCCGCGGTGCGCGCGCTGTTCGGCCTCGGGGGCTAGGAGCTGACCATGGCCAAGCGCTGGTACGTCGTGCACGTCTATTCCGGCTTCGAGAAGAAGATCGCGCAGCAGATCAAGGAACAGGCCGCCCAGAAGGGCCTGCAGGACGCGTTCGAGGAGGTGATGGTTCCCGCCGAGGAGGTGGTGGAGCTTCGCCGCGGCCAGAAGGTCAGCGCGGAGCGCAAATTCTTCCCCGGCTATGTGCTGGTGAAGATGGAACTCACCGACGACGCCTGGCACCTGGTGAAGGACACGCCGAAGGTCACCGGCTTCCTCGGCACCCGCAACCGCCCGACCCCGATCTCCGAGGCTGAGGCGGAACGCATCCTCAAGCAGACGCAGGAGGGCGGCGAGCGGCCGCGCCCCAGCGTGCTGTTCGAGATCGGCGAGCAGGTGCGCGTAGCCGACGGCCCGTTCACCAGCTTCAACGGCACGGTGGAGGAGATCGACGAGGAGAAGGGCCGCGTGAAGGTCAGCGTCTCGATCTTCGGCCGGTCCACGCCGGTCGATCTCGAATACGGGCAGGTCGAGAAGGTCTAGGCCCGGCACTCCGCGTCATCACCGGAAGGAGCCGGCGCCGGGGCCGCGGATGGCCCGGATGCGGCGCCGCACCGCGATTGCCGGAAGCTCAGACGCGGATCAGCCGCGCGGCGAAGAACCCGTCCATGCCGCCGCGCTCCGGCCATAGCGCGGGAGTGGTGCGCAGGTAGCCTTCCCGCGTGCGGGCTTCGGGAACGGCCAGAAGCTCGTCGGACGTGAACGGTTCGAGGCGGAGCGGCAGGCGGGCGAGCGCCGCCTCGACGCGAGCCGCACCCTCCTCGCGCTGCAGCGAGCACACGGCATAGATGAGCCGCCCGCCCGGGCGCAGCGCGCGGGCCGCGGCGTCCAGCAGCTGGTCCTGGGTGGCGGCCAGCGCGTCGATGTCACGCGGGCGGCGCAGGTGCGGGATGTCGGGGTGGCGGCGGATTGTGCCGGTGGCGCTGCACGGCGCATCCAGCAGCACGGCGTCGAGCGGGACCTCGGGCGACCAGGCGCGGGCATCGGCGGCGACCAGCGTCGACGTGAGCCGGGTGCGGGACAGGTTCTCGGACACGCGGCGCAGGCGCACCTCGTCACGGTCGATCGCGATCACGCCGGCCCCGGCGGCGGCAAGCTGCATGGTCTTGCCGCCGGGGGCGGCGCAGAGATCGGCGATGCGCTCGCCCCGCTGGGGCGCGAGCAGCCGCGCGGGCAGGGCGGCGGCGGCATCCTGCACCCAGAAATCGCCGGCATCGTAGCCGGGAAGTGACGCGACCGGCGTGCCGGGCGGCAGGCGCAGGCTCCCGGTCGGCAGAAGCTCCGCGCCGGCGATGGGAGCCGCGCCCGGCTTCAACGTGAGGTCCAGCGGCGCCTCGCGCTGGTGCGCCTCGGCGATGGCGCGTGCCTCCGCCCCCCAGCTCGCCCAGAGCCAGGCGGGCGTGTCCAGCCGAGGGCCATCGAAGCCGGCGAGCGCGTCCGGCTCCTCCGCCACGCGGCGCAACACGGCGTTCACGAGCCCGGCGAACGGCGCGAACCCGCGCGTGCGTGCCAGCGCCACGGTGGTGGAGACGGCCGCGTGCGGCGGATCCCGCAGCACCAGCAGCGCGGCGGCGCCGAGACGCAGGATGTGGCGCACGGTATCCGGCGGCGCGCGGCGCAGGCGCGGTTCCAGCAGCGCATCCAGCGTGCCGAGCCGGCGCAGGGTCGCGGCGGCAAGGCGGTGCGCGGCGGCGCGGTCTCGCGCGTCGATCGGCGGCAGGGCGTCCAGCGCGTCATCCAGCGGGCGGCGGCGGTCCAGCACGGCGGCGAGCAGCGCGAACGCGGCCTCCCGCGTGGGGTCGCGAGGAGTGGCGTTGGGGCGGGAGGTTTCGCGCGGCGGTCGGGGCGCCTTGGCACTCGGTTTGGGGGCGCTTGGTTTCGGCATCGGGCCGTGATGGCGCGGGCGAGCGGCGCCGGCAAGGGAGCTTCCCCCAGGCGCACGCCACCCGCGCGAGCCGCCGCTCAGTGCCAGAAGCCGTATTGCGGTTGCATCGGGCGGACGTAGGCGACCGGCGGCTGGGCATACGCATAGCCAAAACCGGCATGTTCGAAGGCCGCCGGGCGGCGCTGATAGCCGTCATAGGCCATGGGGCGGTAGCGGCCGTAGCCGGGCGCGACGACGCAGCCGGCAAGCGCCAGCGCGGCAAGGATAACGAGGCCAGCGCGGGCGGGATGGTGACGGGACATCGTGGGGTCCTCCCCGGAAAACGTCGGCCTGTCGCCGACATCCTCAGGATGGGGACGTCATGTAAACGTGACTGGTGCTTTTCATCTCGAAATGCAACAGCGCCGGGGATTTCAGGCTCCCGGACTTCAGATCGGGCTGGCGTTCGCGTGCGTGGCGGCGAGAATCACGCCGACGCAGTTCCGCAGCCAGGCGGTCCGCCCCGACTCGTCCAACGGTGCCCCGAGCCCGAGCGCGCGCAGCTGTGGTCCGGTCAGCACCAGGCGCTGGAACTGCTCGGCCAGCACCATCGGTTCCACGGCGCCGTGGGTGGCGAGCAAGGCGGCGACCCGCTCGATGCCCACGCCGGCACCGGCCTTGGCTAGGATCCCGGCGAGGTTGGGAACGCGCGAGCCCTCGGCGACGACGAGGCGGAACAGCGCCAGCCCGTCCGCCGACAACCCGACGTCGAGCATCTGCCGGCCGGCCTCGCTAAGCGCGGCGGCGAGGTCGGGCACGGCGGCCACCGGCTCCGGGTAACGGGCGCTCCACCGCGCGACGAGGGCGGCGACGGCGGCGGCGAACAGTGCCGGCTTGTCGCGGAAGCGCGCATACAGGGTGCGCTTGGAGACGCCGGCCTGGGCGGCGATGCGTTCGAGGCTGGTGGCGGCATAGCCGTCTTCGAGGAAGCCGCGCATCGCGGCCTCGACGATGGTGGCGGTCAGCGCCGCGGCAATCTCCCGCGGGGGGCGGCCACGGCGGTGGCGACGGCGTTCGACGGCAATGGGTGGCGCACGAAGCATGGCTGACATGGCGGCGCTCCGAACAAGGTTGAGCCGGCATGGACGCACGGCGCTGGCGAACTGCTCGAACTCGCAGCTTGGCGCCGCCAAAAGATATCTGACGTCCAGAACGTGTCTAAATGCAACAAATTCTTGTCTGGCCGGCGCGGCGGCGGCGGCGGGCGAGACGCCGGCCCCTGCTCAGGGGCGCTTCAGCGCCATCAGCGCGAGGATCTCGAAGGCAAGGGCGGCACCAAGCTGCGCCGTGACGGTGCTGGGATCGTATGGCGGAGCCACCTCCACCACATCCCCACCGGCCAGTTCCAGCCCCGCGAGGCCGCGCAGGATGGCGACCGCCTCCCTCGGTGTGAGCCCGGCGATCTCCGGCGTGCCGGTGCCCGGCGCGAAGGCGGGGTCGAGGCTGTCGATGTCGAAGGTAAGATAGAAGGGCTCGTCTCCGACCACGGCGCGGGCGCGCGCGACGATCGCCTCCACGCCGAGCGCATCGACCTCCTCGGCGTGGATCACCGTCATGCCGGAGACGTAGGAGAACTCGTAGAGCATCTCTGCCGAGCCGCGGATGCCGATCTGGATGGTCCGTTCCGGATCCAGAACACCGTCGAGCACGGCCTGGCGGAACGGTCCGCCATGGTGGAAGCGGCTGCCCTCGAGCAGGCCCGAGGTGTCGCAATGCGCGTCGATATGCACGAGGCCGAGCGGCTTCTCGCGGCCGAGCGCGCGCAGGATGGGATAGGTGATGGAGTGGTCGCCGCCGATCGCGAGCGGACGCACGCCGGCGCGGCGCAGCCGGTCCACGAAGACCTCGATGTCCTCCATCGACTGCTCGGGGCTGTAACGGCTTCGGAACGGAACGTCACCGATATCGGCGCAGGCGAGTTCGCCCACGGGAGCAATGCGGTGGACGGGGTGGTAGGGGCCGATGCGCTCGATGTTGCGGATGGCGCGCGGCCCGAGCCGGCTGCCCGCGCGGTTGGTGACGCCGAGATCCATCGGCACGCCGAACAGTGCCACCTCGAGCCCCGTGATGTCGCTGTCGAGCCGCCCTGGCGCGCCGAGCAGCGTCGGGATGCCGGCATAGGGTTTCCGCCCGCCCTTCCCCGCACTGATGCCGGCGGAAAGCTCGAAGGCGCGGCGGAAGGCAGGGTCGTCGACGGTCTCGGTCTCGCGGTCGCGGCCAGCGTAGCGGGCGCGCAGGGCAGCGAGTTTGTCCGGATGCATCGTTACGACCTCGTCATGGTTGCGGCGGGCGCGGAAGCTGGGCGGCAAGCTCCATCAGCCGTCCCCAGCGCCCGGCGGAGTTGAGATGCGCGTAGATCGGGCCGATCCAGCCGCGCCGGCGCCAGTCGAGGAAGGTTTCGTCCGGCACCGCGTCCAGCCGGTCCGGCTGCAGCACCTTGAAGCCGCGCACGCGCCCGGCGCCGCCGCCGGTGTAGCGGATCGTCGCCTCCTCCTCGCGCAGCAGGGCGGCCGATTCCATGGCGCGGCCGAAGGCGGCGGCGGCGGCGAGGTTGTCGCGGAAGGCGTTGCAGAAATTGATCGCGTCGTTGAGCGCGGCGGAGGGCTTGCCGTCCTCGAACAGCACGGCGCCCTGGCCGGTGTTGAGGCAATGGGCGGTGGGGTCCATGCCGACGAAGGAGGCGTTGCGCGCCCGGTCCTCGACATAAACGAAGGGGTAGGCGCGCAGATAGGCGGGCACATAGGCGTCCTTCCGCCAGGACCCGTCCGGCAGGATGAACACGTTGCCGGTGTCGGCGAGGCCCATCAGCACGACGGGGGTGGGTGCTGCACCGGCGGTGAAGAGGATTGGGTAGTGGCGCGAGGCCTGCTCGAACTCGCCGAGGCCGAGCGGCACGGTCTGCCCGCGTGCCGCGAAGGCGAAGCCTGCGCCGCGGTCGAGGCGCAGGCCGCCGTGCCGCTCCGGCGAAATGGCCTCCACGCTGTTGAAGAAGAGCGGCAGCGCGGGACGGGGTGGTGCCGGTTGGGGCGCGGTCTCGGACATGGGGTGAGTGTGAGGCAGGCGCGCTGCGCGGGCAATTCCCCCTCCCCGCGCCCCCCGCGGCCACCGGGAGGGGTTGGCATTTGGCGCCGGGCGCGCCCATAGTGAACGTCACGCGGGGCTGTGGGGCGACCCGTGCGCGCACGGCAGCAGCCGGCCTCGGACGAACCGAAGGAACAGGGAGGCACGAAGAATGTCACTCGGCAGAACAACGAGGGGTATCGCCGCGGCCGTCGCGGCGCTGGCGCTGGGTCTCGCGGGCAGCGCACCCGCGCTCGCGGCCACGATCAAGATCGGCGCGCAGGTGCCGACCAGCGGCTCCGAGGCGCCCTACGGCATCGACATGCTGAACGCGATCCGCATGGCCGCCGACCAGATCAACGCCAAGGGCGGCGTGCTCGGCGACAAGATTGAAATCATCCCGGGCGACAGCGCCTGCGACCCGCAGGCGGCGGTGAACGCCGCGAGCAAGCTGGTCTCCCAGGGCGTGACCGGCGTCGTCGGCGGCTACTGCTCCGGCGCCACGCTGCCGACGCTCAAGATCTACGGCGACGCGCATGTGCCGTTCGTGATCACCGCGTCGAACTCGACGGCGCTGATCGGGGCCAACCCCGGCAACGCGTTCATGATCAACTCCACCGGCTATGACCAGGTGAAGACAGCGGTCGACCTGTTCAAGGCAAAGGGCATCAAGACCATCGCCATCATCAACGAGGGCGACGCCTATTCCGCCGACCTCGCCAAGCTCACGCGCGCGGCGTGGGAAAAGATGGGCGACAAGGTCGTGGACTACGAGGTGGTCAGCAAGGGCGAGCAGGACTTCTCCGCCGTGGTGACCAAGATCCGCGCCGCCAAGCCGGATGCCGTGTTCTGGACCGCCTACTACGCCGACGGCGCGTTGCTGCTGAAACAGCTCCGCCAGGGCGGCTATACCGGCATGATCGCGCTGGGCGACGGCAGCAACTCGCCGAAGCTGTTCCAGCTCGCGGGGCCGGCAGCCAACGGCGTCTACTGCTTCTCCAACCCGACGGCGAACTTCCTGCCGTCGGCCAAGCTCTTCACGGAGCAATACGTCAAGCAGTTCCACCAGCAGCCGGGCCCTTACTCGACGCTGTCCTACGACGGGATGATGCTGATGGCGCACGCGATCCAGGTCGCGGGCGGCCCCGACAAGGCGAAGATCGTCGCGGCATTGAAGGCGACGAAGGACTTCAAGGGCGTTGCCGGGCCGATCAGCTTCACGCCCCAGAACACGCTCGCGCGCAGCAACTTCGTGGTGTTGCTGGGCGAGGGCGGCAAGTGGACGCTCTATAACGGCCCCGGTGCCCCGAAGGCGCCGTGACGAAGGTTCACTGAACGCGGCATCCCGCGCAGGAGGCACGGCGGGATGCCGCTCCAGGAAATACTGCTGCAGCAGCTGGCGAACGGGCTTATCCTCGGCTCGTTCTATGCGCTCGTGGCGCTGGGCTACTCGATGGTCTACGGCGTCATCAAGCTGCTGAACTTCGCGCACGGCGACCTCTACATGGTGGGCGCCTTCGCGGGCTTCGGCTGCCTGTCGCTGTTCTCCGGCTGGCTCGGCGCCGGCTGGGCGGGGATCGTGCCCTCGATCCTGCTCAGCATGGTGGCGGTGGGGATGCTCGGCGTGGTGATCGACCGCGTCGCCTACCGGCCGCTGCGCGAGGCGCCGAAGCTTTCCGTGCTGATCACGGCACTCGCGGTCTCGATGCTGCTGGAGAACACGGTGCTCGCTTTCACCGGCGGGCAGTTCACCGCGTTCAGCACGGATCTCGGCTTCACCGGCATCGATCTCGGCCTGGTGCACGTGACGTACACGCAGATGGTGCTGGTCGGCACCTCCATCGTGCTGATGGTGGTGCTAGAGCTGTTCGTCTCGCGCACGCGATACGGAAGGGCGATGCGCGCGATCGCGATCGACCAGGACGCGTGCCGGCTGATGGGCATCGACGTCAACCGCACCATCGCGCTGACATTCTTCATCGGCTCGGCGCTGGCCGCAGCGTCCGGCGTGCTGGCCGGCGTCTATTACGGCAGCATCAACTTCTTCATGGGCTTCCTGATCGGGCTCAAGGCGTTCACGGCCGCGGTGATCGGGGGCATCGGCAACATTCCCGGCGCCATGCTGGGCGGCTTGCTCCTCGGCCTGCTGGAGGCGTTCGGCACGCAGATCCCGGGCATAGGCGGGCAGTGGAAGGACGTGTTCGTCTTCGCCTTCCTGATCCTGTTCCTGGTGTTCCGGCCGACGGGGATCCTGGGCAA
>JAJYFW010000499.1 GCA_021785335.1 Pseudomonadota bacterium | reverse complement strand
ACGGAGGGGGCTCGGTGCGGCCCTCGCGGCGTCGGCTCTGCCCGTGGCCGCCAAGGTCGGCATGCCGGGCGAGGGCCCGTTCGTCGAACATCGCCTCGCGCTGCAGATCAGCATCCCCTCGCCGGCCCGCCAGACGGAAGTGCTCAACGTGGCGTACAACGTGCTCACCTATTACGGGCCCGACAAGGTGGCGATCGAGATCGTCGCCTTCGCCGGCGGCATCGAATTGCTACGGATAGGCAACAAGGAAACGCCCCGCATCGCGGGCCTGGTCAAGCAGGGCGTTACCTTCGACGCCTGCATGAACACGATCCACACGATCGAGCGCACGACCGGCAAGCAGTTCCCGCGCAACCCCATGTCACGGCCCGTGCCCGCGGGTGTCGTCCAGCTCATGACGCTCAACGAGCACGGCTACATCATCATCCGCCCCTGATCCCCTCCCGGAGCTTCCCCGATGCCCATTCCTGGACCGACCGACCGGCGCGCGATCCTCGGCCTCGGCGCCGCCCTCTCGGCAACCGCGTTTGCGGTCACCGCCGAGGCCGCACCGGCCAGCCTTGAACCCGGCTCGGCGAACAACCTCGCCGCGCTGGCGAAAAAGCTCGCGGCACTGCCGCGCCGGCGCGACTTCAAGACCGTGCCGATGATCCTGCAGAACCGTGATGAGTGGGACGCCGCGGCGCTGAATGCCGTGCTCGCCTATCGCGGCGGGCCGCGCCAGTCCTGGGACAACACGAACATCAAGGGCCCTTGGCTGAACCTGATGCGCAACTCGATGAACGCGCAGGTCTTTTCGTTCAAGCACGCGGACTTCCTCTGCGTCTCCGCCACCCGCGCCTCCGCCCAGTTCGCGCTTTATGACGACGTGATCTGGGAGAAATACGGGCTCGCCAAAATGGTGGGCCTCAAGGATCCCTCCAATACCTTCCTCAAGCCGCCGGCGGCCAATGCCGGTGCACACGCGGGCGCTCCCTCGCCCCACGACAACAGCGTCGCGGCGCTGCACGCGCGCGGTGCCGTGTTTCTCGCCTGCCACAATGCCATCTGGGAACAGGCGAACCATTTCGTGAAGGCCGGCGTGAACCCCGACCATGCCCGTGTCGAGGTCGTGGCGGCGGAACTGACCAACCATCTCGCTCCGTTCGTGGTGCTCACGCCGGGTGTGGTCGGAACCATCGTCGAGCTCGCCAATAACGGCTTCGCGTTCACCCAATGAAAGGCGTGCCTTCAATGAAGCGCTTGCTCCGTGCCGGGGTCATCGGCCTCACCACGCTCTGGGCCGTCCCCGCCTTGGCATCCCCGCCCCCGAACAGCCCCGCCGGCCGCGTCGCCGCCGGCGAGGCAGTGTTTCCGCCCTGGCAGCAGGGGAAGAACAACACCGCCGCGCAGCACGGCTTCGAATTCACCGTGCCGCCCGTCGACGTGCTCACCGATTTCCACGGAAGCCCGGATCATCCGGCCCTGGTGCTCTACATCGCCGGCAATGACTATTTCGCCATCGGCGAGACGGTGCGTGCTTTCGAGAAGGCCTATCCGCGTTTCCACGGAGTCTATTTCGAGACGCTTCCGCCCGGCCTGCTGCGCCGCCAGCTTGCCGCTGGCGGCCGCGTCACCGTCGGCAACATGACCTGGACGGCAAAGCCGGACGTGTTCATGGCGGGGCTGCGCGTCGAGAAGGCCATGGTCAAGCAGGGCCACCTCGTCGACCCCGTTACCGCCTACGCCACCAACGACCTCGCCATCATGATCCCCAAGGGCAACCCGGGCCACGTCACGGGCCTCAAGGACCTCGGCCGCGCGGACCTGCCGATCGCGATGCCGAACCCGGAATGGGAAGGGGTGGCGCGGCAGATCAAGGCCTCGCTCGCCGCCGCGGGCGGGCCGGCACTGGTCAAGTCCGTCTATGGCGACAAGGTCGCCTCCGGGATGACGGTCCTGACCCACATCCACCACCGCCAGACGCCGCTGTGGCTGATGCAGGGGCGGGTGGAGGCTGGCGTGACCTGGACCTCGGAGGCCGTGTTCCAGGAGCTCGCCGGCCATCCGATCGCCCACGTAACGATCCCCGCGGCGCAGAACACGCGCGCGATCTACGCCGCGGCGATGGTCAAGGGCGCGGCGCACCAGGATGCCGCCAGGGCCTGGCTGAAATTCGTGGCCACGCCGACCGCGCTGGCGATACTGGAACGTTACGGGTTCAAGCCTTACCACACGAAGTGACGCGGCCCGCCGGGCGCGGGGCGCGCCCGGCGGCGCAAAACGGGCGTCCGTCCGAGGCTGCGTCGCCCGAAATCACCCGGGCCCGCCCCAACCGGCCTTGCCGGGTGGTCGGTTACATGCGCTTGCTTGTCAAAGACGTGCCCATGAGAATGGACGATCGTCTGCCTGTTGGCGACATCCCGGGATCGACCAATGCTTCACACCACGCTTCGAGCCGTTGCCCGTCGATTGCGTCCGAGCGGCACGCACGAGGCTCGTGCCACCTTCCGTGCCGCTGGGCGGAAGCTGCACTTGACGGGCACGCACGAGGCTTACGTGCGTTCGCTTCAGGGCTATCCCGCGGACCGTAGCGCCATCGCCAGGATCGTTCGCGACCTACCGCCCGGTGCGACCATCTTCGACGTAGGAGCTCACATCGGCCTGAGTGCCGCTATTGCGGCTGTCTCCCGCCCGGATTGCCAGGTGATCGCGTTCGAACCGAACCCTCGAAACGCGGCTCTCCTGCGTCAAAATATTGCGGAGA
>JAJYFW010000025.1 GCA_021785335.1 Pseudomonadota bacterium | reverse complement strand
GAGGTGGAACGCCGGCTCGCCGAGGGCTTCACCACCTTCAAGGTCAAGGTTGGCAAGAATGTAACCGCCGACCTGGCCCGGGTGCGCGAGATCCAGCGCGCCGCGCGCGGGCGCGTGACGCTGCGCCTTGATGCTAACCGCGCCTTCAGCCGCGCCAATGCCATCGCCTTTGCGACCGGCGTCGATCCCGAGGGCGTGGCGCTGTTCGAGCAGCCGTGCGCCACCGATGCCTGGGACGACAACGCAGCCGTCGCCGCGGTCTCCAATGTTCCGGTCATGCTCGACGAACCGATCTGCTCGCTGGCCGATATCGCCCGCGCCGGCGTTATTCCCGGTGTGAAGTTCTGCAAGATCAAGCTCAAGCGCTTTGTAGGCGTGGGCCGGCTCATCGAGGCGCTTGAGGCGATCCGTGCACATGGCATGGGCGCCGTTCTCGGCGACGGACTCGGCTCCGATATCTCCGCCTGGATGGAGGCGATGGCCGGCGCAGGAAGGATCGACGGGCCAGGCGAGTTCAATGGCTTCCTCAAGCTGCAACAAAGCCTGCTCGCCAACCCGCTGGAGGTCGACCGCTCGGGAATGACGGTCCCCGCCGGCTTCGTGCCCGTACTGGACCCGCAACGCCTCGCCTCGCACGCACAGGCGCATCTCTTCGTTTAGGCATTGTCTGCGCCCCTCGAAGCGATCCACTCACAGTCCGGCACAGTTGCGCTCTGCAGCAGGATCGGAAGGGACACAGGCGTCATTAGCGGGTGGAGATCGTGGCAAAGCTTCGGCAAGTCGAAGTTTTGACCGGCCGTTTCGGTCTTGCCGGTTGGGGAAAGGCATCCGGACGCCGTTCAGGTGCGCCCGCGGGTTCACCGACAGCCGCCGCGGAACTCACCCTGTGCCCCCATCTGAGTAACAGTAAATCGAATATCAGGCAGCGAGCTTCATCTCCCGCACCCCCTGAAGGATTCGTCGAAATTCGGTCTTGGGCGCTAGGCACATGGTTCTATAAGTGTTCAGGAACGGCAGCCAAATCTCAGTTTTCGACGATCTGGCCGTCGCGCCCGCCTCGATACGGGCGGCGGCGGTTGCTGTTTCCATAAGCATATCAAAGGGTTGACGGAACCTGGCGACCGCTTCGCCGTCCTCCCAAGTGTAGTTCGATAGCACGAAGTTCAGCAGACGGCGTTTTTGCGGAGTTCCTGCTTGGCGAACAGCCGCCGGCAGCCGGAGATGCCTCTCATTCGACGATCTTCCAATACGAGTCTTTGCCGATGACCATGCCACCGCGGAACGTGTAGAAATCGCACCCTCGGAGTTTCTTGCCTTCGCCCGATCGCGTGGTGCCCGTGAGCGTCCACTTCGACATGCCGGTTCCGGCCGCCTCGTCCACAAAATGCTCCTCGTCGCCATAGTGAACGTCTGGCAGCCCTTCGAACCGCGTCGCAAGCGCCGCCCTGACGTCCGCCTTGCCCTCGAACCGCGATCCCCAGGGCTGGTTTCCCCTCGGCATCTCCAGAACGCAATCGTCCGCGAAGAACGCCATGATCCGATCAAGATCGTGCTCATTAAAGGCCGCGCACAACTCCATCAGCGTTGATCGAATATCCATTCCCAGGCTTCCTCCATTCCTTGCCTTCATGGTGTTCGGTCAGCTCAGCACCAGGCATGCGGCAAGGTACGCTTTCGTCCGGCCGCCGATCAGGGTCGCCGTCATGCTCGCCTCCTCGCGGTGCGGCAGGGTCGATACGCCCAGGGAACTTTACGCCGCCTCGTATCGCTTCCCAAGCGACGCCGCGGGCCCTGGTTGCTCGCGCGCCAGGGTTCCCGGGGCCGCTCGCTGGTGCGGCCCGGCCCGGCATCTTGCCCGGGCCGGCGCGCGGGTGATACGGCGACCCGGCACGAAACCCGCCAGCCGATCGGACGCGCGCAGAACCATGTCGGACCCACACAATCCGCGCGCCGGCAGTGCGGCAGACGAGCGCGCCTGAATGAGCCCGCGCTTCGCCGTCACGATGCACGACGAGCTGCCCTCCACGAGCGACACCGCCAAGGCGCTTGCCGCGGCGGGGGCGCCGCACGGCACCACGGTCTGCGCGCGGCGGCAGACCGCGGGGCGCGGGCGCCTCGGGCGGCAGTGGGCGAGCCCGCCGGGCAACCTGCACGTCTCGTTCGTGTTGCGTTACGATATCGTGCCCGCCCGCCAAGCCGAGCTCGGCTTCGCCGCGGCGCTGGCAGCCGCCGATCTCGTCGACCGCCATCTCGCGGGGGATGTGCGCGCACGGCTGAAATGGCCCAACGACGTACTGGTCGAGGACGCGAAGATCGCCGGCATCCTGCTCGAGGCGGATGCTGCGCCAGCGGCGCCGTGGCTCGTGCTCGGCATCGGCGTGAACCTGCGCCACGCGCCGCCGGACCTGCCCTATGCCGCGACCAGCCTCGCCGGCCTCGGTGGCGTGCCGCCGGAGCCGGAGGCGGCGCTGGATCAGCTTGCGGCCGCGCTCGGCACCTGGCTCGCGGCGTGGGAGAGCGAGGGCTTCGCGCCGCTGCGCGCGGCCTGGCTGCGGCGCGGCCCGGCGCCCGGAACGCCGCTTCGCGTCGCCAGCGGGGATGCGACACGGCAGGGCGAGTTCCTCGACCTCGCGGCTGATGGCGCGCTTGTGCTTTGGACACCGGACGGCGCGCTGCGCGTCACCAGCGGCCTGGTTTCATAGCGCGGGCGATCGCGCAACGGCGCGCGAAACCGGCTTTGCGGCAGCGCGTGCGTGCCGGTATGGTGGCCGCGCAGGAGGGGCATAATGGCGGCTGGCGGAGCTGGTAGCGAGCGGACGATGCTGAGCATGACCACGCCCCTGGCCAGCGACACGCTGCAGCCGGTGCGGCTGCACGCGACGGAGGGAATCAGCGAGATCTTCGCCTTCGAGGTCGAAATGGTTTCGCAGGACGGTGGGATCAAGGCCGACGACCTGCTCTACCAGCCTGCCTGCGTGACGCTGACGCCGAAAGTCGGCTCGCCGCGGCATTTCCACGGCATCGTGCGCGAGTTCCGCGCCGAGGGAAGGCGCGGGGGGGGGTACGGCTATCGCGCGGTGCTCGTGCCGCGCCTGGCCTTCGCCGGGCAGACCGAGGATTGCCGGATGTTCTACCAGAAGACGGCGCTGCAGGTGATCGAGACGCTGCTGGATGAGAACGGCGTGACCGATTTCGACGACTCGAAGGTCACGCGCACGCTGCAGCAGCGCGATTATGTCTGCCAGTACAACGAGACCGATCTCGCCTTCATCACGCGCCTGATGGAGGAGGAGGGCCTGTATTATTTTTTCACCTTCACCGACAGCACGCACACGCTGGTGATCGCCGATTCCAACAGCGCCTTCGCCAGCATCGACCACCCGGATGCCTGGGTGAGCAAGGGCACCACGATCGACCTGATCAACGAATGGCACCGCATCGACACGACCGTCGTGGGCAAGGTCTCGCTGAGCGACTACGACCCGCTGAAGCCCAACACGTCGCTGCTCAAGAACACGCCGACGAAGCTCTCGACCGGCGGCCACCCCAAGCGCGACACGTTCCACTGGCCCGCGCTCTCGACCGACCCCGACACGATCACCAACCGGACGCTGTTCCACCAGGAAGCGCACGAGGCGTTTGCCACGCTGTTCGCCGCCGCCGGCAACAACCCGGAATTCGTCCCCGGCGGCAAGTTCAAGCTGCAGGAAAAGCACGACACGCCCGAGGGCGCCGCGGGCGACTATGTGGTCCGCCACGTGGTGCACGACGCGGCCGAGGAGGTGCTCGCCAACACCGGCGTCGTGACTGGCTATCGCAACAGCTTCTCGACCTTTCCTGCCACCACCACCTGGCGCCAGCCGCTCGTGACCCCGCGCCCGCGCATGCTGGGCGTGACCAGCGCCATCGTGATCGGCGAGAACAACGAGGAAATCACCTCGGATAAGTATGCCCGCATCAAGGTCAAGATGATGTGGGACCATGCCGACGTGGCGACGAACGACAGCATGGTCTGGGTGCGCCTGCTGCAGCCCTGGGCGGGGAACGGCTGGGGCTGGCAACACCTGCCGCGCCAGGACACCGAGGTGATGGTCGCCTTCGTCGACGGCGACATCGACAACCCGATCGTGCTTGGCGGGCTCTACAACGCCCAGCAGATGCCCCCCTTCACGCTGCCGGACGAGAAGAACAAGACCGGGCTGCGCACGCGCTCCACCAAGAAAGGCAGCGGCTCCAACTATTCCGAGTTTTCCTTCGACGACACCAAGGGCTCCGAACTGGTGCTGCTGCACGCGGAGAAGGACCACACGGTCGAGGTCGAGAACGACCACACGGTCAAGGTCGATCACGACCAGATGATCACCGTGAAGAACGACCAGAAAACGGAAGTGAAGCACGACCAGACGCTGACGGTGGACAACGACCGCAAGGCGACGGTGAAGAACAACGAGACCGTCGAGGTCCAGGGCAAGCGCAGCACCACCGTCAAGGGCGACAACACGACGCAGGTCCAGCAGGGCAACGAGAAGCTGACGGTCGATCAGGGCAACATTACCATCGCCGCGCAGGCCGGCGCGGTGAAGATCACGGCGATGCAGTCCATCGAGCTCACCGTGGGCTCCAACACGGTCAAGATCGACACCAGCGGCGTGTCCATCAACGGCACCATGGTCAAGCTCGCCGGCAGCGCGATGCTCGACATGAAGGCGCCGATGACCACCCTGAAGGGCGACGGGATGCTGACGCTCAAGGGCGGCATCGTGATGATCAACTAGAGGCGCGCGATGTCCGGCACCAGATCCGCTACCCCTCCCGCTCCCGCAACCGCCGGGCTCGCGAAGTTGCGCGCGGCACCGCTCGATGCGGTGCGCGAGCGCGGCGAGCTCTCCGCCGCGGCACTGGCGCTGATCGCCGGCTGCGCCGACACGCCCGCCGCGCTGGAAGCGCTGGAGGCCGACGGCATGGCGGCGGACGCGGTGAAGCTCGTCGCCCATGCCCTGCCGCGGCGCGAAGGCGTATGGTGGGCGTGCATGTGCGCCCGCGCGACGATGCCCGCCGACCTGCCGCCTGCCGATCGCGCGGCGCTCGACGCAGCCGAGGCGTGGGTGCGCAAGCCCTCCGACGAGATACGGCGCGCCGCCTTCGCTGCGGCCGAGCAGGCGCGCTTCGGCACGCCGGAGGCCTGGACCGGCGTCGCGGCGTTCTGGAGCGGCGATTCCATGGCGCCGGCCGGCCAGCCGGCGGTGCCGCCGGCGCCACACCTCGCGGGGCTGGCCATCACCGGCGCCGTCACCCTCGCCTCGGTGCGCGCCGACCCCACGCGCCAGGCCGCGCGCCTCGCGCGTTTCCTCGCCAGCGGCCGCGACATCGCCTCCGGCGGACCGGGGCGCATCGAAGCGGAGGCATCCTGATGGGCCAGCCAGCCGCGCGCGCCACGGACATGCATGTCTGCCCCATGGTCACCGGCGTGGTGCCGCATGTCGGCGGCCCGATCCTGCCGCCGGGCTGCCCCACCGTGCTGATCCAGTCGCTGCCGGCCGCGCGCGCCACCGACCAGGCGGTCTGCGTGGGTCCGCCGGACATGATCGCCAAGGGCTCGCCCACGGTGCTGATCGGCAGCCTGCCCGCGGCGCGCATGGGCGATACGTGCGGGCACGGGGGCTCGATCGTGCTTGGCTGCTTTACCGTGCTGATCGGGTAAGGATAACGGGACGATGGCCCTGGTGCTCTCCATCCTGCGCTGCCCCGAGACCGTTTCGCCGGAACGCCGGCGCGTGACGGGCGGCGAATACGCGCTCGGGCGCGGCTCGGAAAACGAGTGGCCGCTCGCCGACCCGGAGCGGGTGCTGTCCAAGCGCCACTGCGTGATCGCCTTCCGGGGCGGGTCCTGGCAGGTCGCCGATATCTCCACCAACGGAACGTTCCTGAACCGCGACGCGGAGCCGATCGGCCGCGGCGCCGCGCGCGAGCTGCGCGACGGCGACCGGCTGCGCCTCGGTCCCTACGAGTTCGAGGTGCAGATCGAGGCGGAGGCGCAGGCCGCGCCCTGGGGCGGGCCCGCCGCGCGCCCGGCGGCAGCGCCCGGCCCCTCCGCCTTCGGTGCGTCCCCGTTCGGCAACGATCCGTTCGGCCCCTCCCCATTCGGCGACGATCCGCTGGCGCCGCCGCGCGGCAGCGTGGATCCGTTCGGGAGCGACCCGCTGCTCGGGCCCGGGCCGCACGATCCGTTCGCTGGCGAACCGTCGCGCCAGGGGCCGCTGGCGGCGAACCCGATCAGCCTCGGCAACGAGTTCGGGCAGCCGCCCCCGGCGCCGCCGCCGTTCCGCCAGGCGACCGACCCCGACCACGTGCCCGCCTTCGAGCAGGCGTTCCGCGCGCCGACACCGACCCCGCCGGCGATGCCGCCGGATCTCGACGACTGGGATCTCGACCTCACCCCGAAACCGGCGGCACCGCCCGCGCCACCGATGGCGGCCCCGCTGCCAATCGTTCCGCCCACGGCCAGCCCTTCGCCGGCGAGCGCGCCGGCTGCCCCGCCTGCCGCCGCGCAGGCCGATCCCTTCGCCGATCTGTCCCCGTTCGGCGAGCCCGCTGCGCCGACACCACCGGCGCCGGCACTGGTGCCAACGCCGTCGCCGGCAGCGCCGCTGGCGCGCGCGGCGGCACCTGTCGCGCCGCAGGCGGCAGGCACGGACGGCCTCCTCGCCGACTTCATGCGCGGCGCCGGTATGGATGTGGCCGCCATCGCCGATCCCGCCGCCACAATGGCGGCCCTCGGCGCCGCGTTCCGCGAGCTGGTCTCGGGACTGCGCCAGGCACTGATGGCGCGCGCCGCCGTCAAGGGCGAGTTCCGCATCGAGCAGACGATGATCCGCGCCCGCGGCAACAATCCGCTGAAATTCTCGGCCGACGACGACGACGCGCTGAGCGCGCTGCTCGGCACTGGCCGGCGCGTCGACATGGCGCCGGCCGAGGCGGTGGCGGACGCGCTGCGCGACATGCGCCTGCACGAGCTCGCCTCGGTCGCCGCGATGCAGGCCGCGGTCCGCTCGCTCGTCGCGCGCCTCGATCCCGCGCCGCTGCGCGCCGAGGCGGAGCGCGGCGGCGGCATGCTGCCGGCGCAAAGGCGCGCCCGCGCCTTCGAGCTCTACGAGAAGCTGCACGCCTCCGTGACCCAGGGCCTGGCCGACGATTTCGACAGCGTGTTCGGCAGGGCCTTCGCCCGCGCCTACGAGGAAGCGCTGCGCGACGCCGACGAAAGGAAGAGAAGCTGATGCAACGACGCCACCTGTTCCGGCACCTGGCCTTGGGCACGCTCGCGGTTCTCGCGGGCTGCGCGGCGCCGCCACCGGCGCCGGCCACGCTGTCGCTCACCATCGTGGGCGGCGCCAATCAGAACCCCGATCCGTCCGGTCATGCGGCCTCGGTCGCGGTGCGGATCATCCAGCTCGCCTCCGCCGGGAGCTTCATGCAGGCCGATGTGTTCGCGCTGATGAACCGCGAGCAGGCGACGCTCGGCGCCGCCGATCTCGGCTCGGAGCAGGTCCTGGTCAGTCCCGGACAGACCGTCACGGTCTCCCACCCGCTCAAGCCCGGCACCAACGCGATCGGGATCGCGGTTTTGTTCCGCGACATCAACCACGCCACTTGGCGCGTCAGCGCGCCGGTGCCCGCGACCGGCGACGTGAAGCTCAGGCTCACCACGAACGGTCTCGTCGCGACCCTGACGAAGGGCTAGGCTCGCGTGGCAAGAACCGGGAAGGCGCGATGACCTGGACCAACCGCGTGGTCTGGCAGGAAGGCATGTTCCTGCGCGCGCAGCATTTCCAGCAGCAGGACCGCGCGCTGGAGGCGATGCTGCGTGGCCGTACCGCCGCGCTGCGTCCGCACCCGTGGGGCATTACGGAGCTTGCGATCGACCGTGACCTGCTGGCGACGGGGCGCTTCGCGCTCGCGCACGCGGCGGGCGTGTTCGAGGACGGCACGCCGTTCGCGATCCCAGGCGAGACCGACCATCCGCCGCCGCTCGACCTCGGCGAGGGCGTGCGCAACGCGGTGGTGTATCTGGCGTTGCCGGTGCGCCAGCCCGGCGCGGTGGAGGTCGCGGCCGAGGGCGCCGAGGGGCGGCTCGCGCTGCGCGAGTTCGAGGCCTACGACACGCATTCCGGCTCGCCGACGCCGGCGCCGATCCAGGTCGGGCGGCTGCGGCTGCGCTACATGCTCGAGACCGAGGAACGCGCCGGCTATCTCTGCATCGGGCTCGCGCGCGTGGTCGAGGTCGCGGCGGACAAGCGCGTGACGCTGGACGACCGCTGGGTTCCGCCGGCGCTGCTGTGCGGTGCGACGGCACCGCTCGCGGGGCTGATCACCGAGCTTTCCGGCATGCTGCACCAGCGCGGCGAGGCGATGGCCGCGCGCCTGGTCGCCCCCGGCTCGCGCGGGGCGGCGGAGGTACAGGACTTCCTGCTGCTGCAGGCGATCAACCGCTGGCAGCCGGTGCTCACGCACTGGGCCGAGGGCGGCAACGTCCACCCCGAGGATCTCTACCGCACCCTGCTCTCGATGGCCGGCGAGTTCGCCACCTTCACCGACACCCAGACGCGCCGGCCGGGCAACTACCCAGCCTATCGCCACGACGACCTGCAGCGCAGCTTCGCCCCGGTGGTGGCCGACCTGCGCCGCTCGCTCTCCGCGGTGATCGAGCAGAATGCGATCCCGGTGCCGCTGCAGGAGCGCCGGCACGGGCTGCACGTGGGGCAGATCGTCGACCGCTCGATCCTGCGCGGTTCGGTGTTCGTGCTGACGGTGCAGGCGGACGTGCCGACCGAGACGCTGCGCGCGCAGTTCCCGAGCCAGGTGAAGATCGCCGGCGTCGAGCACATCCGCGAATACGTGATGAGCCAGATCACCGGCATCCCGGTGCGCGCGCTGCCGGTGGCGCCGCGTCAGCTGCCCTTCTATGCCGGGGCGACGTATTTCGAGCTCGACCGCAACGCTCCGCATTGGCAACAGATGCAGAGCTCCGGCGGCTTCGCGATCCATGTCTCGGGCGAGTATCCGGGCCTGCGCATGGAGTTGTGGGCGATACGCGGCTGAGCGCGCATGGGATGACCATGCGCGGATCGGCGTGACGGTTGAAGGACGTGACGGGCTGAGGGCGAGGCAGGGATGAGCGACAACCCATTCGGCGAGCCGGACGACAGCGAGCGCACGGTGATCCGCCCGGCGCCCGGCGGCCGGCGGCCGCCCGAGGCACCGCCCGGTGCCACGCAAGGCGGGCCGGGCGGCGGCTTCGGGGAGTTGGGCGGCGCGCCCGCGGGGCCCAGTGGCGGGTTCGCGCCGCCGCCGCCCACGCTCTCCGAGGGCGCCGAGCAGATCCGCTTCGGCACTTCGCCGCTGCTCGCGGCGGCGGCGCCGCTGCTGCAATTGCTGGCGCGGCTGCGCAACACGCTGAACCAGCCTGACCCCGCGGAGCTGCGCGAGCGCGCGGTGCGCGAGATGCGCCAGTTCGAGGCCGCGGCGCGCGACGCGCAGATCCCGATGGAACTGCTGCGCCCGGCGCATTACGCGCTGTGCGCCAGCCTCGACGACGCGGTGCTCAACACGCCCTGGGGCAGCCAGAGCGCGTGGGACACCCGCTCCCTCGTTTCGACCTTTCACCAGGAAGTGCGCAGCGGCGAGCGCTTTTTTTCCGTGCTCGCGCAGCTGCGGCAGAACCCCGGCAGCTTCCTGCCGGTGCTCGAGCTCATGTACATGTGCCTCGCGCTGGGGTTCCAGGGCCAGTACCGGCTGTCGCCGCGCGGGCAGGGCGAACTCGAGCGGATCCGCGAGGACCTCTACACCATCATCACGCGCCAGCGCGGCGCGGCGGAGCCCGGACTGTCGCCGCACTGGCAGGGCGTTGCTGCCCCCTACCGGCCGGCGCGCGCGCGCCTGCCCGTGTGGGTCGCGGCGGTCGGCGGCGTGCTGGTGGTGGCGCTGGCCTTCCTCGGCTTCTCGCGCAGCCTCAACGCGCGTTCCGACGCGCTGTTCGAGGCGATGGTGAACGCGCCGCCCACCGCGATGCCGCGTCTGGTGCGCGCCGCCCCGGTGGTGCCGCCGCCGCCCGCGCCCGCGCCGGCCAGGCCCGGCATCCTGGAGCGGCTGCGCGGCTTCCTCGCCCCCGAGATCAAGGAGGGGCTGGTCACCGTTCTCGGCACGGAACAGATGCCGATCGTGCGCATCCGCAACACCGGCATGTTCGCCTCCGGCAGCGCCACCGTGGAATCCAGGGTGATCCCGACGCTGGAGCGCATCGGCAGCGCGCTCAAGACCGAGAAGGGCCAGGTCCTCGTGTACGGCTATACCGACAACGAACCGATCCACACGGTGCAGTTCCCCTCCAACTTCGTGCTGTCCGCGAAGCGCGCGGAGGCGGCGCGGGCGATCATCCTGAAGACCTTCGCCGAGCCCGCCCGCATCCAGGCCGTGGGCCGCGCCGACGCCAACCCGATCGCCAGCAATGCCACCGCCGCGGGGCGCGAGCAGAACCGGCGCATCGAGGTGGTGCTGCGGCGGCAAGGGTGAGCAGGCAGGGCTGAGGACGCAACGATGAAGACAATCCTGGGCTGGCTGCTCTCGCGCTGGTTCCTCACCGGGCTCGGCGCCGCGATCCTGGCGGTGCTGGTGTGGCTGTTCGGGCCGCTGCTGGCGCCGCTCGCGAG
>JAJYFW010000498.1 GCA_021785335.1 Pseudomonadota bacterium | reverse complement strand
ACGGCCGCGGCCGCCGAGGGCGAGTTGGTCACGAGCGCGTTGGCGACGAACGGGGCGGTCACGAGGATCGCGGTAAAGACGAGGTGCAGGATCGTGAAAAGCAGCTGCAGGTCCCCGAGCTGGAGGACGGCGTTGGCGTGCGGGGCCTGCATCTGTTGCGCGGCATTGAGAAAAAGGCCGGTGAACATCGCCGTGAGCAGTCCCTGCACGATCGGCCAGGCGATGACGAGCCCGGTGAGATACGCCCAGCCGCGCAGGATGCGCAGGCGCTCGGAGATTGAGATCGGGATCGCGATGAGCCCCCAGCACAGCGCGACACCGAACAGGATGGCGTGCGCGATCGCAAGAAACACCGAAACGAAGCTCACGACGGCGAGACTGACATAGTACAGAAAGCCCGTGACGAGCACATACAGCGAACCGCCGAGGACGGCCGTCATGGCGCTGCCGAGGTCGAGGTTCTTGCTGTTCGCGGCCTTGAGGGCGCTGAAGGTCTGCATCGTCAGGTCGATCGACCCCTTGCCGTCGAACCAGGCGTAGATCGGGTTGGCAAGCCCGATGAGGTAATTGCCGATCGCGTAGTAACTGCCGAGCACCGTGGTCCAGAGCACGATGTCCTTGAGCGCCCGGCCCCACTTTCCGCCGCTCACGAGCGCGTCGATCTGCGTTTCCATGATCCGGATGTAGATGGCGACGATGAGCAGCACCGGCGTCACGGAGGCGGCGATCATGGTCGAGAGGTCCCGCTCGACCTTGAAGATCGGCGAGAGATCGAACAGGAGCTTGAGAAATCCCGAAAGACTGCTCATGGTTCAGCGCACCGGCGCCTGCGCGCCGCTCCCTATGGCGTTGTAGACCGAATTGTCCTTGAAGTGGTCGATGTCGCCCTGTTGCGCGGCGGCGCGTGCGAAGTCCTGTTCGGTGCGCCGGCGTTCCTCGCTTGCGGCGAGCGCGGCGAGCGCCGAGGTCGAGGCGGCGGTGATCTGCGCGCTTTCCGCCGGCTGCGGCGTTGCCGAGGCCTTCTCGTTGTCGTCCGCCGAGGCCTGCTGCACCGACGCGAGCCGGTCGAGCTGGCCGAGCTGCTGCAGTTCGTAGCGCACATAGGTGGCATCGTGCGCCGCACCGGACACGCTGTTCGTGAGGCTCGCGCGCAGCGTGGCGATCGGCGTGGTCGTGCCCTGCAGGTCCGTCCCGGGCTCGAGATTCTGCCAGAGCTGGCGCAGGTTTAGGACGCGCAGGTTCCGGTAGGCCTCGTTCGCGTCGTTCATCGTCTTTTCGATCGAGGCAAGCCGGCCAAGCTGCCGGATCGAGGCGTCGTAGAGCTGCTTGCTTTGCTGGATGGTCTTGGCGAACTGGCCGTACTCGGTGGGGTTGTAGACGACGTCGCCGATGCCCAGGAAAGCGTGGGCGGGTGGGCAAGCGAGCATCCCCAGGGCGGCGAGTGGCAACCAGGCGCGTCTCATGGGCCGATCTCCTGATGGCGGCGGAACGCACGCAGGCGTTCCAGGGGGTCGATGAGGCGCGACCCGATCTCGTCTTTGAGGTCGAGGTCCCGCGGACTCGTGGCGGCGAGGTCGAGCACGAGTGGCGGAAAGGTGCAATGCAGGGTGTAGTAATCCTGGCCGACGCCCTTGAGGGCCGGCCGGTAGGGAAGGCTGAGCGGATACGGAAAGGATTTCCAGACCGCGAGCGGCCCGGCGGGCATCGCGATGCGCCCGGCGATCTCCTCCCAGCCGTCCGAGCGATAGAGCAGCGTGCGCAGCGGCATCGAGTTCAGGATTTCGGCTTCGATCACGTCGATCTCGGCGATGCCCTGGGTCACGAGGTCGATGGCCGCGGCATCCTTGCGCCCCATGCGTGCGAGTTCCGAGATGAGGCGGCCCATGACCTGCGGGGCGATCGCGACGAACTTGTGCATCTCGTCGAGCAGCACGCGCGCCGGGTTGCGCCGCGCAAAGGCAAGGTGGTTGAAGCGCAGCGCGAGAAAGACGAGGTAGAACTTGAGCAGCTTCGGGCTCGCGCGGTCGACCTCCTTGAGGTCGACACCGGTGATGCCTTCCGACAGCACCAGGTTGTCGTCATTGCCGAAAATGCGTCCCTCCGCGGTTTCGAGGAAGCTCGCCAGGTTGTGCCCCATGGCGCGCGCCGCGTGGCGCTGCGGTTCGCTCTCGAGTTCGCGGGCACACTCCTCGAGCTCCACGAGAAAGTCCGGCAGGGTCGGCGCGCCGCGCGCCCTGTCCGGAATCGCGTAGAGCAACTGCAGCGCTGCCTGGGCGGCGGCGGTCTGGTGGGCCGAAAGCTCCGTCGCGCCGTCGGTGAGCAGGAACGAGAGTGCGTTGACCGTGCCGCCGGCGACCACCGCGTCGAGCGGGTAGGCCGCGTCGACGTCGGCGACCGAATAGGGGGGCAGGGGATTCACCACGGTCGACGTCGGATCGATCTTCGAGTACACGCCACCGAAGCCCTCGACCACCCATTTGTAGGACTCGCCGATTTCGGCGATGTACCAGTCGATGCCGAACGGGTAGGTCTCGGCGATGGTCGCGACCTTCTCGACCCCCTTGCCGCCGCCGGTGATCGCGACGGTGAAGGAGTGCGGCACGGTCTGCGTCGTGAGCCCGAAGCCGATCAGCGTTCCCGCCGCCCCCAGGCGCAGCGACTCGGGGTTCCGCTCGCCCTGGCGGTAGACCTGAACCGGTGCCATGTTGGCGATCTGCCAGGTGTGGTCGGGGCGCAGGATCGGCGCACGATAACCTT
>JAJYFW010000497.1 GCA_021785335.1 Pseudomonadota bacterium | reverse complement strand
TGAAGCCCTTCGTCGGCGGCGGCTTCGGCGCGCGGGTGGAGACGCTCAATTTCGAAATCATCGCGGCCCTGCTCGCTCGCGCCGCCGGCGGCACGGTCAGGTTACAGCTCTCGCGGGAGGAAACCTTCCTCACCCATCGCGGCCGTCCCGAGACCGAGGTGCGGCTGAAACTCGGCATGACGCGCGCCGGTCGGCTGACTGCCTGCGCCTGCGAGGTGGTGCAGCGCGGCGGCGCCTATGCCGGTTATGGGGTCATCACCATCCTCTATGCCGGCGCCCTACTACACGGGCTCTACGACATTCCCGCAATCGCCTATGACGGCTTCAGGGTCTATACCAACCTGCCACCCTGCGGGGCGATGCGCGGGCATGGCTCCGTCGATGTGCGCTTTGCCTTCGAATCCCTGCTCGACGCCATGGCGGCGGAAGCCGGGCTTGACCCGTTCGTGGTGCGGCGTGCCAATCTGCTGGCCGCGCCGAGCGAAACCCAGAACGGCTTGCGCATCGAAAGCTACGGCCTTGGCGAGTGTCTCGATTGGGTCGAGCGGGCGAGCCTCTGGGGCGAGCGGCGCGGCCGGCTCGCGCCGGGGCGCGGCCTCGGCATGGCCTGCTCGCATTATGTGAGCGGCGCCGCCAAGCCGATCCACTGGACCGGCGAGCCGCATGCCGTCGTCCATCTCCGGCTGGATTTCGACGGCGGCATCACGCTGCTGACGGGCGCCGCCGATATCGGGCAAGGGTCGAGCACGGTGATGGCCCAGGCCGCGGCCGAAGTGCTTGGCATTCGCCTCGATCGGGTGAGGGTGGTGGCCGCCGACAGCCTGCTGACGCCCAAGGACAACGGCTCCTATTCCTCGCGCGTGACGTTCATGGTGGGCAACGCCACGATCGACGCTGCTCGGGCGCTACGGGCACGGCTGGTCGCCGCGGCGGCGGAGCGGCTCGGCGCGCCGGAAGAGGCGATCGCGTGCGAACACGAGACCTTTCACGTCGTGGGGGAGGACGGCCGGGAGATGGCTTTCGCCGAGGTCGCGCGGGCGGCGCTCGCGCGTGACGGCGGGGCCATCACGGCCAAGGGCAGCTTCACCTGCCCGGTCGCGTTCCAGGGCGGCAAGCATAAAGGGGGCGCGGTCGGCGCCACCATGGGCTTCAGCTACGCCGCCCAGGTGGTGGAAGTTGCGGTCGATATCGATACCGGCATGGTCACGGTGGAAAAGGTCTGGGTGGCGCAGGATTGCGGTTTCGCCATCAACCCGCTCGCCGTCGAGGGCCAGATCCAGGGCGCGGTGTGGATGGGGATGGGCCAGGCGATCGGCGAGGAGACCCGTTACGAACACGGCCTCGCACTGCATGCGAGCCTGCTCGACTACCGGGTGCCGACCATCCTCGATTCGCCGCCGATCGCGCTGCATATCGTCGAAAGCATCGACCCCAATGGGCCGTTCGGCGCCAAGGAGGCGAGCGAGGGCGCGCTCGCCGGCTTCCTGCCGGCACTCGTCAACGCCATCGCCGATGCCATCGGCCTCCGGCCCGACGAACTGCCGGTCACGCCTGATCGGCTGCTGGAAGCGCTCGCCAAGCGCCGGCGGGAACGCCGGCTGGCCCGCGCGCTGGAGGGGGTAGCGTGATGTCGGTCCTGCCGGAATTCCATGTCCTGGCACCGCGTTCGGTTGCGGCCGCAATCGCCGCCGGGCGGCAACCCGCGAGCCGTTTCGTCGCCGGAGGCACCGATCTCATGGCCAATCTGCGCCACGGCATCGGCGCGCCCGCGACACTGATCGACTTGCGCGGCATTCGCGCGCTGCGCGGGATTGTTGCCGGATCGTTTGGGCTCTCCCTCGGCGCTGCGGTCACGCTGGCCGAACTCGCCGGAGATGCGCGGGTAGCGAAAGACTATCCCGCGCTCGCGCAGGCGGCGGCGGCGGTCGGCGGACCGGCGCATCGCGAGGCCGGCACCGTGGGCGGCAATCTCTGCCTCGATACCCGCTGCGTGTTCTACAACCGCGGCGACTGGTGGCGGGAGGCCAATGGCTACTGTCTGAAATACCAGGGCGACACCTGCCACGTCGCGCCGACCGGCAGGCGCTGCCACGCCGCCTTCAGCGGCGATCTCGCCCCGGCGCTGCTGGTCCACGGTGCCGAGGTGGAGATTGCCGGGCCCGACGGGCAACGCCGCATGCCCCTCGGTGAACTCTATGCGGAGGATGGCGCGGCGCATTTGCGCCTCGCCGCCGGCGAGTTCTTGGTGCGTGTTCTGCTGCCCCCCGATCCCTGGCCGGCGGCCTATGCCAAGGCACGGGCGCGGGGCGCGATCGACTTTCCCCTGGCCGGCGTCGCTGTCGCCTTGCGCATGGGCGCACACGGTGTGGCGGGGCTGCGCGTGGCGCTCACCGGCACCAACGCGCGCCCCTTCCTGCTCGCCGGCACCGAGGCGCTGCTCGGCACCAGGGTGGATGCCGGCTGGTGCGCCGAACTCGGCAAGCTGGTGCAAAAACAGGTCTCGCCGATGCGCACCACCCTGCTCGCCGCGCAGTATCGCCGTCGCGCCGCGAGCGCGCTGGCCGAACGTCTGGCCGTCGCACTGGCCGACGCCGCTGTGGCGTCGGCGCGCGATGGACATGAGATGGTAAGGCAGGCGGAATGATGGAGACCCATGTCGCCAGGTCGTTGCACGACGAACATCAGGCCACCCTGGCGCTGCTGGCGCGTCTGGAGGCGCTGCTCGGCCAGCATGGTCCCGCCGCGCCCCCCGATGCCGC
>JAJYFW010000496.1 GCA_021785335.1 Pseudomonadota bacterium | reverse complement strand
GGCGAGGCGCTGCACGCGCGAGGCGCCTTGCTCTCCCTCGCCGTTCATGCCGCGCCGCCCCGCGCCACGACCAGCACGTAGCCGGCGCCGGAGGCGAGCGTGCTCACCACCACCAGCGTCGTCAGCACATCGATCACGTCGCCCGGCACCGGTACGCCCCCGGCACGCAGCAGGGCCAGCCCGATCAGCCCGATCTGCAGCACCGTGTTGAGCTTGGAGAGCAGCAGCGGGCGGATCTCGACCCGTTGGCCCAGCATCGTCAGCACCAGCACGCCCCCCACGATCACCACGTCGCGGAACACCACCAGGATCGCCAGCCAGTCCCACACCTCGCCCACCGCGGCGAGGGTGACGTAGGTTGAGACCAGCAGCGCCTTGTCCGCCAGCGGGTCGAGCACGGCGCCGATCCGCGTCGGCCCCTGGCGCCGCGCCAGCCAGCCGTCGATGCCGTCCGAGATGCCGGCGGCGGCGAACAGCGCGAATGCGGCGAGGGCGTGGTCGTGCAGCACCAGCCATACCGTCGCCGGCACCGCGCAGATGCGCGCCATCGTGATGACGTTGGGCAGGGTCAGCAGATCCCCGAGCAGGGGCGCCGCGCCGACAGGGCTACCGTCCGGCATCGTCTCCCCGATTGTCGGCGCCCGGCCGGTGGGCCGGATTGGGCGGGTGGGCCGGATTGGGCAATTGCGTCTCCTCGGTGGCGCTTTCGCTCGCGACCTTATACACGGCCCCGCCATGACCGGTATGACCTATCGTGACGCGGGCGTGGACATCGAGGCGGGGGACGCGCTGGTCGAGCGCATCAAGCCCGCCGCCAGGGCAACCCTGCGCCCCGGCGTGTTGGGCGGGCTTGGCGGCTTCGGCGCCCTGTTCGACCCGCGCGCGGCGGGCTTTTCGGACCCGATCCTGGTCGCCACCACGGACGGCGTGGGCACCAAGCTGCGCGTCGCCATCGAGGCCGGGCGGCATGGCGGCGTCGGCCAGGACCTGGTCGCGATGTGCGTGAACGACCTCGTCGTGCAGGGCGCGGCACCGCTGCTGTTCCTCGACTACTACGCGACCGGCGCGCTCGACGTGGAGGCCGCCGCCGCCGTCATCGAGGGCATCGCCGCCGGCTGCCGGCTCGCCGATTGCGCGCTGGTGGGCGGCGAGACGGCGGAAATGCCGGGCATGTACGGCAAGGGTGACTACGACCTCGCTGGCTTCGCCGTGGGCGCGGCGGAGCGCGGCACGCTGCTGCCCCAGGGCGTCGCGCCGGGCCAGGCGGTTCTCGGCCTTGTCTCCTCCGGCGTGCATTCCAACGGTTTTTCCCTCGTCCGCCGCGTTGTCGCCGCGAGCAATCAGGGCTGGGGCTCGCCGGCGCCGTTCGCCCCGGACAAGACCCTCGCGGAGGCGCTGCTGGAACCGACGCGGATCTATGTCCGTCCGTTGCTCGCCCTGCACCGCGCGGGGCTGATGCGGGCGGCCGCGCACATCACCGGCGGCGGCCTGCCCGGCAACCTGCCGCGCGTGCTGCCAGCGGGGACGCGCGCCGCGCTCGCCGCCAACTGGGCGCTGCCGCCCGTGTTCCGCTGGCTTGCCCGCGCCGGCGGGGTCGCCGCCGCCGAGATGCTGCGCGTGTTCAACTGCGGCATCGGCATGGCGGTGGTGACCCAGGACGCCGCCGCCGCCCGCGCGCTGCTGGAGGCGGAGGGCGAGACGGTGGTCGAACTCGGCCGCATCGAGGCGCATGGCGGCGAGCCCGAGGTCGCGATCGACATCCCGCCGGGATGGCTCGGATGAAGCGGCGCGTCGGCATCCTGATCTCCGGGCGCGGCTCCAACATGATGGCGCTGGCCGAGGCGGCGCGCGACCCCGCCTACCCGGCCGAGATCGCGGTCGTGATCTCGAACGACCCCACCGCCGCCGGGCTTGCGCTCGCCGGGGCGCGCGGCATCGCGACCCGCGCCATCCCGCACCGCGCCTTCGGCCGCGACCGCGCGGCGCACGAGGCGGCGATCGACGCGGCGCTGGCCGCCGAGGAGGTGGAGGTGGTCTGCCTTGCCGGCTACATGCGCCTGCTCACCCCCTTCCTGGTTGGCCGCTATGCCGGGCGGATGCTCAACATCCACCCCTCGCTGCTGCCCGCCTTCCCGGGGCTCGAGACGCATGCGCGGGCGCTGGCCGCCGGGGTGAAGTTCCACGGCTGCACCGTCCACCTGGTCACCGAGGCGATGGACGAGGGCCCGATCCTGGCGCAGGCCGCCGTGCCGGTCCGGCCCGGCGACGACGAGGCGGCACTGGCGGCGCGGGTGCTCGCCGAGGAGCACGTCCTCTACGCCGCGGCGCTGGCGCGCTTCGTGACCGGCGAGCCGGGCCGGGCGCCCATGGCCGCGTTGCACAACCCCTTGCCCGATACGCTTTCCGCCCCGTAATAACGCGGCCAAGGACAAGCGAGAGCGACCATGGCCACGACAATGCAGCCCGTCACCGAGGAAGCCTTCACCGAGGACCGCCAGCACTTCCACCACGGCTTCGTGATGTTCGTGACGCTGGCCGCGACGGCCATCGCGGTGCTGCTCGTCCTGATGGCGTATTTCCTGACCTGAGCCACGCCACGCCGGCGCTGCAACGCGCGCCGGCAAGCCCTCCGCGGACGGACGCGGATTGTCCTAGACCAGATCCTCGGCCAGCGCCGCGCGCGTCGCCTCCGGCAGCACCGTCATATGCGCGTAGTGCGGGTGGTCGAGCCCGAGCAAGACGCGCCCGCCCTTCTCGCGC
>JAJYFW010000495.1 GCA_021785335.1 Pseudomonadota bacterium | reverse complement strand
TTCATCATCCGCGGCACGCCCTACGCCACCGGCGAGGTGCTGCGCCTGCTGCTCGACGGCGGCTGCGCGCCGGTGGGCGACCCGACGCAGTGCCACGCCATCGCGCTCGACGGCCGCGCGCCGCGCTTCGACGGCGGCATCGCGACGCGGCTCGATTCCGTTCCGTTCAGCATCGTGGTCAACCGCGACGGCCAGCGCTTCTACGACGAGGGCGAGGACCTCTGGCCCAAGCGCTACGCGATCTGGGGCCGGCTCATCGCGCAGCAGCCGGGCCAGGTCGCCTGGTCCATCTGCGACGCGCCGGCCGCGCGCGACTTCATGCCCTCGGTGTTTCCCGCCGTCACGGCGGCGACGATCCCGGAGCTTGCCCGCGCGCTAGGCCTCGACCCGCTGGCGCTCGCCGCGACGGTCGCCGACTACAACGCGGCCGTGCGCGAGGGCGTGTTCGACCCCACGTCGCTCGACGGCTGCCGCACGGAGGGCCTCGCCATCCCCAAGACACACTGGGCGCGGCGCATCGAGACGCCGCCCTTCGTCGGCTATCCGCTGCGGCCGGGCATCACCTTCACCTATCTCGGCGTGCGCGTGGACGAGACGGCGCGGGTGCATCTCGCGGACGGCTCGCCGGCGGCGAACCTTTTCGCGGCGGGCGAGATCATGGCCGGCAACATCCTCGGCCGCGGCTACCTCGCCGGTTTCGGCATGACGATCGGCGGCGTGTTCGGGCGTCTGGCTGGCCAGGGGGCAGGCGAGGGAGCGGCACGCAATGCCCGCAACTGAAACGGCGACCATGCCGGAGGCGCGGCGCGCGCTCGAGATCTGCAACGCCTGCCGCTATTGCGAGGGGTATTGCGCCGTCTTCCCGGCGATGGAGCGGCGACGCGAGTTTTCCGCCGCCGACCTCGGCTTCATCGCCAATCTCTGCCACGGCTGCAACGGCTGCTACCACGCCTGCCAGTATGCGCCGCCGCACGAATGGGCGCTCAACCTGCCGGCCGCGCTGTCGCGGGTGCGCCGCGAATCCTGGATCGAAACGATCCGCCCCTGCTTCCTGCGCGGCCTGCTGCGCCGCCCGCTCGCCGCCACCACGGTCGCGGTGCTCGCGTTCTTCCTCGTTGCCCTCGCCGCCGCGCGCGGCTTCGGCACCGCGCATACCGGCCCGGGCGCCTTCTACGCCGTCATTGCGCTGCCGACACTGATCGCGCTCGGCTCCGTCACGTTCCTGTTCGCCCTGTTCGCGATGGCGGCCTCCACGCTCGCCGCCTGGCGCGGGCTCGGCGGCACGCCGCGCGGCAACCACGTCCTGCGGGCGCTGCACGACGCCGCGACGCTGAAGAACCTCGGCGGCGGCGGCGGCGAATGCCCCTATCCGCGCGAGAAGCCGACGCGCGCCCGCCGCCACGCCCACCACGCGCTGGCCGGCGGCTTCCTGCTCGCGTTCGCCGCCACCTGCGTCGGGACGATCTACGAGCACGTGCTGGGCTGGCACGCGCCCTATGCGTTTTTCAGCCTGCCGGTGCTGCTCGGCACCGCGGGCGGCGTGCTGATGCTGGTGGGCGCCGCCGGGCTGCTGGTGCTCAAGCGTCTCGCCGACCCCGCGCCGCTTGCCGCGGAGACGCTGCCGGCGGACCACGTGCTGCTCTGGCTGCTCGGCGCCATCGCCGCGACCGGCCTGCTGCTGCTGGGGTTCCGCGCGACCCCGGCGATGCCGCTGCTGCTCGCGATCCACCTCGCACTCGTGCTCGGCTTCTTCGTCACGATGCCGTTCGGCAAGCTGCTGCACGCGCCGCACCGCTTCGCCGCCCTGGTGCGCGACGCGATGGAGCGCGATTCACCCCACGCCTAGCGTGGCGTCCAGCCGCGCTGGGTCGGCGAGGAGTTCGGCGCTCGGCGCTGTCAGCGCCACCGCGCCGCGCACCAGCACCAGCGCGTCGTCCGTGACCTCCAGCGCCTTGCGCGCGTGCTGCTCCACCAGGATGGCGCTCACGCCCTCCTCGCGCAGGATGCGCCGCGTCGCCGCCAGCACCTCCTGCACCAGGATCGGCGCCAGCCCCTCGGTCGGCTCGTCGAGCAGCAGCAGGCGCGGGTTGAGCATCAGCGCGCGGCCGATCGCCAGCATCTGCTGCTCGCCGCCGGAAAGCTGCGTGCCCATGTTGCCCCGCCGCTCCTCCAGCCGCGGGAACAGCCGGTAGACGCGCGCCGCGTCCCACCTGCCGGGCCGCGCCACGGCGGTGAGGTTCTCCTCCACCGTGAGCGAGCGGAAGATGTTGCGCTCCTGCGGCACCCAGCCGATGCCCGCCGCCGCGCGCGCCTCCGGGGCGAGGCGCGTGATGTCGCGGCCGGCGAGGCGCAGCGTCCCGCCGCGATGGCGCGTGAGCCCCATGATGGAGTTGAGCAGCGTGGTCTTGCCCATGCCGTTGCGCCCGAGCACGGCGAGCGAGCGGCCCTCGGCGAGCGCGAAGGAAACGCGGTCCAGCACAACGGAATCGCCGTAGCCGGCGGAGAGCGCGTCGATGGCCAGCAGGTCAGCCATGCGCCTCCTCGCCGAGATAGACCTCGCGCACGCGCGCGTCGGCCGAGATCTGGGCCGGCGTGCCGCTCGCCAGCACCGCGCCGCCCGCCAGCACCGTGATGCGCCGCGCGAAGCGGAACACCAGGTCCATGTCGTGCTCGATCAGCAGCACCGCGACGTCCTCGGGCAGGGCGGCGACGCCGTCGAGGATCTCCTCGCGCTCGCCCTCCGGCACGCCCGCCGCCGGCTCGTCG
>JAJYFW010000494.1 GCA_021785335.1 Pseudomonadota bacterium | reverse complement strand
CCGGCGAAGCGCAGATTGGCCTCCATGGCGGTGAGCGCATCCGGCGAGAACGAAGCGCGCTCCTCCAGCATCTGGCGCAGCTCGTCGTCCCAGTCCACCTCGTCGAAGATCTGCGTCACAAGACCAAGGGATTCCGCCTCCTGCGCGTCGAGCGGGCGCCCGATCGTCTCGCGCGCCGCCTCCACGCTTGCAGGCTCGCCGAGGAAACGGGTGGCGAGCCGCGTCAGCGCATTGGCCATCGGATAGGCACCGAAGTTGAGCGGCGAGAGGGCGATACGGGTTGCGCGGTTATCCCCAGCGCGCGCGCCACTCAGCATCACCACGCGGTCCGCGGCAAATAGGATTTCGGCGAGTGTGCCCGCGAAGCACGACCCAGGCTCGACTAGCGCGATGACAGAGCGCGCGGTGAGATCGAGCCGCTTCAGCGTGCGGCGCCACAGCAGCCGGATTTCGCGCACCAGCCAGTCCGCCTTGTGCGCCTCGAGCAGCGCGTCGGCCGCCAGCACCTGCGCGATGTCGCCTTCCGTCCCGATGGTGAGCAGGCCGAGTTCCGGCTCGTTGAAGCGCAGATGCAACAGCGCGTCGTCGAGCTCCCGCGCGAGCGCCAGCGCCCAGAACGC
Source organism: Pseudomonadota bacterium (assembly GCA_021785335.1). Next base: position 2,148 of record JAJYFW010000494.1, on the reverse strand, counting down.
GGCGCCTGCCGCGTGAATGCCGGCGAGGTCCGCAGGCAGCGACTCCGGCCCGCGCAGCAGGATTTGGGCACGGCGGGCCGCGCGGTCCATCGTAACGAAAACATAACGATAAGCCAGGCCGTCCCCGCTTTCCCTCCGCTCCAGCCGTGGCAGCGCAATCCCCTGCGCCGCCACCGGCCGGTCCGATGTCGCGGCGATCTCGTTCGCGCGCGCGGCGACCGCCGCCTCCCAGCGCGACGGCGGAATTGTTTCGTCCACCAGACGCCACGCGACGGCGCGCCTTCCGCCGATCCCCTCCTCCTTCGAACAGAACAGGTCCGCGAGGTCGCGGCGCACCCGCCGCTTGTCGGTGAGCCGCGTGAGGCCGCCGGTGCCGGGCAGCACCGCGAGCAACGGCGTTTCCGGCAGCGCCACCGTGGAACGGCGGTCGTCGATGAGCAGGATTCGGTCCGCCGCCATGGCGATCTCGTAGCCGCCGCCGGCGCATGGCCCCGCCACCGCGGCGATCCAGGTCTGGCCGGCTTCAGCCGTCGCTTCCTCGATTGCGCAGCGGGTCTCGTTGGTGAACTTGCAGAAATTCACCTTGTGCTGGTGCGTGGCCCTGGCGAGCATCCGGATATTCGCCCCGGCGCAAAACACGCCCGGCTTGCCGGAGCGCAGCACCACCACGCGTACTGTCGGGTGCTCGAAGCGCAGCCGCGTCATCGCGTCCGCCAGTTCGATATCGACCGAGAGATCATAGGAGTTGAGCTTCAACTCCACGTCCGGCAGCAACCCGCCGCCGGGCTCCACGTCCATGGTCAGCGTGGCGACCGGCCCGTCCAGGGCAAGGCGCCAGTGGCGCCAAAGCGACGGTTCGGTGCGGAAGTCGATGCGCGGCATCTCGGCGTGGGGCATGCGTCTGACCTCCCGGGGCGATAGCGCTATAATGCAGATGCTTTAGGTATGCAAGAATTATATTGCACGTCGAGGAAGCGCTCGATTGCATCCATCGTTGCCTCCGGAGCCTCCAGATGCGGGGCGTGGGCGCCATCCACCTCCGCAACCTCGATCGGGCCCTGCGCGCGCTCCGCGAGGAAGCGCGCGTGGGCAATGGTGCCATACTGGTCGCGCGTGCCCTGCACCACGAGCGCGGGGCCCGGCATGGAGCGGCATTCCGCGTCCAGGTACAGCACCTTCGGGAAGCCGGGATCCAACCAGGCATCGTGCCAGAAATAGAACGCGGTATCCGGATCCCGGTGGTGGCGCGCGAGGCGCGGGCGAAGTTCCGCGTAGCGCTCGCCGATGGAGCGGATGGAGGCGACGGAAACATCCTCCACCAGGAAATGCGGCGCGATCAGGATGCGCGCGGCGATGCGCTCATCGCGCGCCAGCGCGGCGATGGTGCCGCCATCCGAGTGCCCGACCAGCACGCAGCGCCCGATCCGCCCGGCGTCCAGCAGACGCGGCAGCAGGGCGGCCTCGCGCTGCATGTAGTCGAGCGGCGCGGGCAGGCTCGCCGGCGACGATTGGCCGTAGCCGCGGCGGGAATACGCGAACACCCCGAGCCCCGTGCGCGCGGCGAGCCGGTCCGGGAAGTCGCGCCAGAGCGACACGCTGCCAAGCCCCTCGTGCAGCAGCACCAGGGTCGGGTTTTCGCCCCAGGTCGCGGCCTCCAGCGCCGTGTCGTCGAGGGTCAGAACATGCCTCGCATGCATCGATGTGTCCTGCGTCATGGTGTGAGCCTGCTATAGCCGGACCATGGACGCCAGCATCGCATCACTCCGGTTCCCCGTTCCCGAGGCGCCGTCGCCCGGGACGATAACCCCGATCGCGCCCGGGGTGCGATGGCTGCGGCTTGCGCTCCCGTTCGCGCTCGACCACGTGAACATCTACCTGATCGCGGATGGCGACGGCGAGGCAGTGCTGGACACCGGCATTGCGGACGAGCCCACGCGCGCGGTTTGGGAGGCGTTGCTCGCCGGCGGGCTGAAGCCGACGCGGTTGATTCTCACACATTTCCACCCGGACCATATCGGGCTTGCGAACTGGCTGGTGGAGCGGTGCGGCGTGGCCGTTTCCATGCCGCTCACCGAGTACCTGTTCGCGCAGAACCTCCGCCACAACAAGGACGCGCTGGGCTCGCCCACGCACCACGATTTCTACACC
>JAJYFW010000024.1 GCA_021785335.1 Pseudomonadota bacterium | reverse complement strand
CGGGTCGAGACCCGGAGGCAGGCCGGACGGTGCGCGGGGCGGGCGGGCGGGCTGGTCCATCGCCGCTAAGATTGGCGAGCCCACCCCGTGCCCGCAAGAAGCCTATGCGGCGAGAATTGCCTCCACCACGCGCTGCACAGCCAGCGCCTCGGAGAGCGTGGCAAGCGGATGCGCCTCGCCGCGCGTCATAGCGGCGACAGCGGCAAGCTGACGCTTGAGCACCAGCGGGCGCGCCTTGTCCTGCGGCAACGCCGTGGGGTCCGTCTGCCAGGCGCCGTCCACCAGGCGCTCGGCATGCGCCCAGTCGCGGATGCGCACGGCGCCGGCATCGCCGGTCAGCGTCCAGGTGTTGCTGTCGTCCCTGACCGTGGTGCCGACGCTGCCGTGAAGGGTGACCGGCACGGACCCGGCGGTAAGCCGGGCCTCGACCGCGGTCTCGCTGCGCCCGCCCGGGGGAAACGTCGCCCGCCCCTCAAGCAGCGCGAGCGGACCGAACAGGCGGTGGCTGAGGAACAGGAAATGCGAGACCACCTCGCGCGTGAAGCCGCCCTCGGCCCTGCCATCGAGCCAGGAAGCGGCGGCGCGCTGCCAGGTGCGCGGCCAGGCGGCAAACGCGACCTCGATCGCCAGCGTCCGCGGCGTGCCGACAGCGCCCTCGGCGAGCCAGGTGCGGATGCGCTCGGCGGCGAACGAGGTCGCCATGGGGAAGTTCACCGCAGCCCGGGCGGTGGCATGTGCGGCGACGAAGCGCTCAGCCGCGGGCACGTCCGAGGAAAGCGGCTTCTCGCACAGCACTGCGCGGCCGGCGGCGAAGGCCGCGCCGGCATGCTCGAGGTGCGAGGCGGGGGGCGAGGCGATGTAGACGCAGTCGGACGCGGCGATGAGTGCCGAGGGATCGGCGAACCAGTTGAGCCCGGGCAGCGAGGCATCGAGGCGCGTCCGCGCCGTTGGCGAGGGGTCCCACAGGCCGGCGATGGTCACGCTGTCCGTTGCGTGCTCGAGCGCCGCGCGCAGCATGCGCTCGCCCATGATGCCCGCCCCGATGATGCCGAACCCGATCGCCGTCATTGCGTCCCCCTAATGAAAGCCCGGCGGCGGGCGCACCTTGCGCCGGCCGCGCCCCCCCGTCATAGGGCGGGCGAACAGATCACGGAACTCCCCTCATGAACCTCCCTGGGCGCCCCTCCGGCCGCGCCGCGGACATGCTCCGCGCCGTCTCCATCGAACCCGGCTTCGCCCACCATGCCGAGGGCTCCTGCCTGATCCGCATGGGCGGCACGGAGGTGCTGTGCGCCGCGAGCGTGGAGCAGCGTGTGCCGCCGTTCCTGCGCAACCAGGGGATCGGCTGGGTCACCGCCGAATACGGCATGCTGCCGCGCGCCACGCACACGCGCGGCGACCGCGAGGCGGCGCGCGGCAAGCAGTCCGGCCGCACGCAGGAGATCCAGCGCCTGATCGGGCGCAGCCTGCGCGCGGTGGTCGATCGCGCGGCGCTCGGCGAGATGACGATCACCCTCGACTGCGACGTGATCAACGCCGATGGTGGCACGCGCTGCGCCTCGATCACCGGATCCTGGGTGGCGCTGGCGCTCGCGCTGCGCAAGCTGGAGGCGGCGAAGATCCTCAAGGCCTCGCCGCTGCTGGGCCAGGTCGCGGCGGTGTCCTGCGGGATCGTCGGCGGCGTGCCGGTGCTCGACCTCGACTACGCCGAGGACAGCGACGCCGATGCCGACGCCAATTTTGTTCTGACCGACAGGGGCGGCATCGTCGAGATCCAGGGCACGGCGGAAAAGACGCCATTCAGCGACACGGAGTTCGGCACGCTGATGGAACTCGCGCGCGCCGGCACGGCGAAGCTCTTCGAGTTGCAGCGCCTGGCCCTATCGTGATTCGCCTCGCGCGCGGCAACCGGCTCGTCGTCGCTACCCACAACCCCGGCAAGCTCGCGGAGATGACGGCGCTCCTCGCGCCCTACGGCATCGAGACGGTGAGCGCCGGCGCGCTGGGCCTGCCGGAGCCGGAGGAAACGGCCGAGGATTTCGAGGGCAACGCACGCCTCAAGGCCATCGCCGCCGCGCACGGCGCGGGGCTGCCGGCACTCGCCGACGACAGCGGCTTCTGCGTCGCGGCACTCGGCGGCGCGCCCGGAGTGGTCTCCGCGCGCTGGGCCGGGCCGGGGCGCGACTTCTCGGTGGCGATGGCGCGCGTCGAGCGCGATATGGGAAATGTCGCCGACCGCCGCGCCTGGTTCATCAGCGTGCTCTGTCTCGCGCTGCCGGACGGCAACGCCGCGTGCTTCACCGGGCGCGTGGACGGCGCGGTCTCCTTCCCGCCGCGCGGCGCGGATGGTTTCGGCTACGATCCGATCTTCGTGCCGGAAGGCGATCGCCGGACTTTCGGCGAGATGCCGCCGGAGGAGAAGGAGGCGATCAGCCACCGATCGCGGGCGTTCCGGGCCTTCGCGGCCGCGTGCCTCAGCCTTCCCTGATATCGGCGACCGTTGCCCCGGTGATGCGCGCGAGCGTCGCGGGGTCGGTGCGGAAGACATGGGCCGGCGAGCCGGCGGCGGCCCAGATCGCGTCGAGCGCCAGCAGGTCCCGGTCGAACAGAAGGATCGGCGGCGCGATGTGCCCGATCGGCGAGACGCCGCCGATGGCGAAGCCCGTGGCCTCCCGCACCCAGTCGGCATCCGCGCGGCGCACCTTCTCGCCGATCGCCTCGCTCACCTTCGCGGCATCGACGCGGTTGGCGCCGGAGGCGATCACCACCACGGCACGCGAGCCGGCGCGAAAGACGATGGACTTGGCGATCTGGGCGACGGTGCAGCCAACCGCGGCGGCGGCGTCGGCGGCGGTGCGCGTGCCCTCCGGGAACTGCGTGATGGTGTCGGGATGGCCCGCCGCGAGCAGGGCCGCGCGCACGCGCTCGACCGAGGAGCCGCTCACAGTTCGCGCTCCACGATGGCGAGGCCGAAGCCGATGAAGATCGCCCCGGCAGCGCGGTCGAGCCAGCGCCCGGCGCGCGCGTAGAGCGCCGCGGCGCGCGGCGCGCTGAGCAGGAGCACCACCGCGCCGTACCAGGCGAGCGAGATCGCAACCATCTCCGCGACCGCGGCGAGGCCCACCGGCAGGGGCGCGCCATGCGGCATGACGGCGGCGAAGAGCGAGCCCACGAGCAGCATGGATTTGGGATTGGAGAGGCAGGTGAGCAGCCCCGCGCGGAAGGCGGGGCCCGCGGTCGCGCGGGGCTGCGGCAGGCGCTGGAAACTGCCGCGGACCAGCCGGAACCCGACCCAGAGGAGCCAGGCCGCGCCCGCCAGCATCAGCGCGCGGTAAAGCAGCGGGGCGAACAGGAACAGCGCCTGCACGCCGAAGAAGCCAGACAGGCTCCAGGCGAGCGTTCCGAGCGCGATGCCCGCCACGGCGGCAAGCCCGGCGCCGCGCCCGCGCACAACCGCGAGCCGCGTCACCAGCAGCGCGTTCGGCCCCGGCGTCACCACCGCGAGGGTCCATAGTCCGGCCACCGCCGCCAGCATTCCGAGCGGGTTCATCGCCAATTCCCCCAACAGTCGTTTTTTTCGCGCCCCCTCACTTTCGCGGCGGACACTCACTACGTTGCGGGGCGTGGAACCCCTCGCCCTCTATATCCACTGGCCGTTCTGCCTCGCCAAGTGCCCCTATTGCGACTTCAACTCGCATGTGCGCGAGCGCATCGACCAGGCGCGCTTCGCCGCTGCCCTGCGCGCGGAGCTGGCGTGGGAGGCGGCACGGCTGGGCAGGCGACGGCTGGGCTCGATTTTCTTCGGCGGCGGCACGCCGAGCCTGATGGCGCCGGAGACGGTGGCGGCGCTGACCGCGGACGCACGCCAGCACTTCGACACGGCGGCGGATTGCGAGATCACGCTGGAGGCAAACCCGACCAGCGTGGAGGCCGGGCGGCTGCGCGCGTTCCGCGAGGCGGGGGTCAACCGCGTTTCGCTCGGGGTGCAGAGTCTCGACGACACGGTGCTGCGCTTCCTCGGCCGCCGCCACGACGCGGGCGAGGCGCGGGCTGCGCTGGCACTCGCGCGCGAGGTCTTCCCGCGCCTTTCCTTCGACCTCATCACCGCGCGGCCGGGACAGACCGTCGCCGCATGGCGGGCGGAACTGCGCGCGGCGCTGGCGCTCGCGGACGACCACCTCTCACTCTACCAGCTCACCATCGAACCCGGCACCGCATTCGAGGCGATGCGCCGGCGCGGCGAACTCTCGGAGCTCGACGAGGACACTGCCGCCGCGATCTACGACGCAACGACTGAGGAGACCGCGTGGCGCTCCATGGCAGCCTACGAAGTCTCCAACCACGCGAGGCCGGGCGCCGAGAGCCGGCACAACCTCGCCTACTGGCGTTACGAGGATTACGCGGGGATCGGCCCCGGCGCGCATGGGCGCGTTTCCGTCGGCGGCGCGCTGCTGGCGACACGGCGGCACCGTGCGCCGGAGCCCTGGGCCGAACTGGTGGAGCGCCAAGGCCACGGCACGACGGACGAGGACGCGGTAGCGCCCGGGGAGCGGGCCCGCGAGGCGCTGCTGATGGGGCTGCGCCTGGCCGAGGGGATCGACCCGATGCGCTTCGCCGCGCGCACCGGCATGACGCTCGCCGAGGCGCTCGACGACACCATGCTGCATGCCGCGATCGACGAGGGTTATATCGAATTGGATACGACCTTGCGGGCGACGGAAAGCGGACGCCGACGGCTCGACGCGCTGCTGCGGGCTATCGTGCGGTAAGGGCGGGTTCGAGGCTCCTTCAGCTAAGAGCGAACCGTAGAATCCTGGCCGGTCGGGCTAACGCAGGATCGCGATCACGCTCACGAGCACGGCCGCGCCGGCGGTGACGAAGCCGAGCGGCTTTCCCTGCACCGTGAACCAGGTGGTGAGCGCCCAGGCGATCCCGGCCACCGGCCCCAGCACGGCGCCGCGGAACATCTCGCCCGGGCGGTTGCCGAGATCGATCACGCGGTCCGGGATCACGCTCGCCTCGCCGATCAGCAGCGCGCCGGCAAAGGCGACCAGCATGCCGGCGAGCATCGGCAGCAGCGTCGCCGGCCACCACGCCCCGATCGCGATCGCCATCGGCAGCGCCAGCGTCGCCGCACCGCCGGCGGTTGCGAGGAACTTTGCCGCGCGCACGCGTCGCCACGCCACCGGGGCACTCGCGGCGAGCGCCGTCGCCTGGTCGCCGGCCATCGCCGTCACCATGAACAGCCGAGCCAGTTCCGAGCCGATGAAGACCGGCGTTGCCGCCATCACCGGCGCGATGATGGCGGAGCCGCTGCGCCAGGCGGCAATGGTCACCGGTAGCAGATAGACGCCCTGGTAGACGGCGCGGCCGATCAGTCCCGGCGTGCGCCAGACGAGGCGCCATTCCTTGGTCAGCAGCACGCGCCAGGACCCGGTGCGAAACGATGGCGCGGATGTGGCCCGGCGCACCACGCGGCGCGCGATGTTGTCGAACCCGCCGCGCGCGAAGCGCCGCTCCACCCACGCGCCGGCAAGCCCCGCGACGATGACGGAAGCGGCGACGAAGGCAAGCAGCGGGACGGCCGAGCCCATCGCCGCGCGAGCGGGCCACCACGGCAGGTCGAGTATTCCCGCCCCATGCGGATGCAGCGCCCGCCACAATGCCGCGCGCTGCGGGGCGGAAAGCACGGAGCGCACCTGGCTGCCGACGAAGACCGAGCCGCCGGCCAGCATCGAGAACACCATCACGATCGTGCGCATGGTGCGCAGGCCGACGAGGTCACGCAGCAGCACGATGAACGAGATCGAGAACGCGGCGGCGAAGAGGGCCAGGGCCGCGATCACCGGATAGATCCCCAGCGCCGCCGGTGTCACCAGCACCGCCAGCGCGTCCGCCATCGTGCCCGCGAGCACCAGCCACAGCCAGCCGGCATTGAGCGCGATCGAGGCCATGCGCGCGCGCAGGATGGTACGTAACGGCAACGGTGCCGAGGCCAGCCAGGCGAGATCTCGCCCCTCGTAGAGCACATCGAGCGATTGCCGCAGTGCCTGCATCAGCATCAGCCCGAATGCGTAGATGAGCCCCACGGTGGTCGCGGCGATGTAGTCGGCGCGGGTCCAGTGCATCAGGCGCACCGCTTCGGCGAGACCGAACGCCACGAGATGCAGGAAGACAAGGAGGAGGATGACCGCGAGCGGGAAGGAGACGCCGAGCCGTGCCAGCCCGCCGCGCCGCCAGGCCAGCCGCAGCTCGTGGCGCAGCAGGAACCCGAGCGAGGCGCCGGGCGCCGCCTGCGTCACGCTCCAGCCCCGGCGGCGGACGGTGTTGGCGCGGTGAGGCCGAGGAAAATCTCCTCCAGCGTGGCGCCGCCGTGGCGCGCGCGCAGCTCCGCGAAGGTTCCGAGCTCAAGCAGGCGGCCCGCGGCGATGATGCCGATGCGATCGGCGATGCGTTCCGCGACCTCAAGGATATGCGTGGTGACGACGACGGCTGCGCCCTCCGCCACGCGCTCGGCCAGCATGTCCTTCACGTCGCGCGAGGCGGCGGCGTCGAGCCCCGTGAGCGGCTCGTCAAGGATCAGCAGGCGCGGCTCGTGCAGCAGAGCCGCCGCGACCACGGTCTTCTGCCGCATGCCGCGGGAGAACCCCTCGCAACGTTCGTCGCGATGCGCCCAGAGACCGAGCCGGCGCAGCAGTGCCTCCGCCCGCCGCTCAGCCTCGCGCGGCGGAATTGCCCAGAGCCCGGCAACGAACTCCAGGAACTCCAGCGGCGTCAGCCGGTCGTAGAGCAACGGCTCGTCGGGCAGCCAGGCGAGCATGCGCTTGGCGGCAACGGGATCGGCAACGACATCGGTACCGAACACCTCGATCGTCCCGGCGTCCTGTCGCAGCAGGCCGGCGACCATGCGCAACGTCGTCGTCTTGCCCGCGCCGTTCGGGCCGAGGAGGCCGAAGATCTCGCCGGGCTCGACGGTGAGGTCGAGCCCGCTGACGGCCGGCCGGTCGAAGCGTTTGGAGACGCCGCGCAGGGCTAGGGCGGGGGCGCTCATCCCCCCTTGGACATCGAAAACGGCGGCTCGATTCCCTCGGGCAGCGGGCAGCGGTACGGGGTCGCCTCGAGCCGCGCCCGGTGCTCCGCCTTGGCCTTCGCGAGGAGCGCGGGGTCCTTCAGTACCTCGACGGCAGTCGAGGCCATCACCTTCGCGGTGTGCACCATGCCGGTGTGCGCCGCCGGCGTCTTGCCCTGCGCGGTGAGCTGCCAGGAATGGCCGGCGGTGCCGATCGCGTAGGTGGCGCCGCGTGCCTGCACCGTCGGCACCGCCCAGGAGACGTCGCCGACATCGGTCGAGCCCACCATCTTCTCGCCCACGGCGTCGAGCGGCACGATGAGCCGGCACAGCGGCATGTCCTTGTCCGGTTTGACACCGAAACGGCGGAAGGCGGAGACGATGTCGTCCTCGCGTACGGTCGCGCGGATCTGGCTCGCGAAGACCTCGTCCTCCCTGGTGAAGGGCGGCGGGCCGAGGCGCTGGAAGGCGGCGTACATCGTCTCCTCCAGCGGCTTGTTGCCAAGGAGGTTGGACATCGCGCTGACCACGTTGTGGCTCATCTTCGTCTCGGTCATCAGCGCCGCGCCCTCGGCGATCTTCACCACGCGGTCGGTGAGCGAGAACAGCTCCGGCAACTCCGCCGCGCGCACCAGGTAGCGCACCACGGTCTTTGCCTGCACCACGTTGGGCGCGATGCCGCCGGCGTCGAGATAGGCGGAATGGATGCGCGCATCCGACGGCATGTGCTCGCGCATGTAGTTCACGCCCACGCTCATCAGCTCCGCCGCGTCGAGTGCCGAGCGGCCGAGATGGGGCGAGGCCGCGGCGTGGCTGGCACGGCCCTCGAAGGTGAAATCGACCTGCATCACCGCCAGCGAGATCGCGGGATTGACGCCCGCTAGCGGCGCCGGGTGCCAGGAGATGGCGATGTCCACGTCGTCGAACACGCCGTCGCGCACCATGAAGGTTTTCGCCGCCCCCCCTTCCTCGGCGGGGCAGCCGTAATAGCGCACGCGGCCCGCGACACCGTTCTTCGCCATCCAGTCCTTCACCGCCGCCGCGGCGAGCATCGCCCCCGCGCCGAGCAGGTTGTGGCCGCAGCCATGACCCGCGCCGCCCTGGGAGAGCGGCCGGTGTTCGGCGACACCCGCCTCCTGCGACAGGCCGGGGAGCGCGTCGTACTCGCCGAGGATGGCGATCACCGGCCCACCTTCCCCTGCCTCGCCGACCACCGCGGTCGGTATGCCGGCGATGCCGGTCTGGACACGGAAGCCCTCGCGCTCGAGCTGCGCGACATGGGCGGCGAGCGAGCGCTGCTCGAGGAAGTTCAGCTCCGGGGCGTCCCAAACCTGGTCGGACAACTTCGTGTAGTCGGGGCGCTTGGCCTCGACGATGTCCCAGACGGGGTCGGTGTTCTGCATGCGGGACTCCTTTCGCTCCGCATCATTCCCCGCCTGAGCGCGCCTGGGAAGCCCGCAGCGCGAGCGCGTAGACCTCCCGGCGCGGACGGCCGGTCGCGGCGGCCACGCGCGCTACCGCCTCCTTGAGCGAGGTCTCGGCGAGGGCCTGGCGCAGCAGCGCGTCAAGATCCTCCTCCGTCCGGGCCTCGGCGGCGGCGGCGGCGATGACGAGCGTGATCTCCCCGCGCGCCTCGTGCCCCGCGTAGTGCGCGGCGAGTTCGGCCAGCGAGCCGCGACGCACCTCCTCGAAATGCTTGGTCAGTTCCCGCGCCACGGCCGCCTCGCGCGGGCCGAGCACCGCCTCGGCGTCCGCCAGCGCCTCGGCGAGGCGGTGCGGCGCCTCGTGCCAGATCAACGTCGCGCTGAGGCCCGCGGCCTCCCAGCGCCGGACGTCGGCGAACGCGGCGCGGCGGGCGGCGGCGCGGGGTGGCAGGAAACCGAGGAAAAGAAAGGGGTGCGGCGGCAGGCCGGAGAGGGTGAGCGCCATCAGCGCCGCGTTGGCGCCGGGGACGGCGGTGACGCGGTGGCCGGCGGCGATCGCCGCGCGCACCAGCCGGTAGCCGGGGTCGGAAAGCAGCGGCGTGCCGGCGTCCGAGACCAGGGCGAGGCGCGCGCCGCCGGCAAGACGCGCGAGCAGCCCCTCCACCTCCCGCGCCTCGTTGTGGTCATGCAGCGGCTGCAGGCGGGCGCCGATTCCGAGGGCCGCGAGCAGGCGCCTGGTCACGCGGGAATCCTCGCAAAGCACGAGATCGGCGGCCGCCAGAGCCTCTCGCGCGCGCGGCGTCATATCGCCGAGGTTGCCGATAGGCACGGAAACCAGCACAAGTCCCGCCGAAGAGGCCGAAGTAAGGGTGGATCCCGATGCGTCGTCGGACATGCATGCTCCTCGCGGCGAGCGTAGCACTCGCCGGTTGCACCACCGAAAGCGGGTTTGGCGGACTGGGCGGGCAGGGCGGCGGCGGGGCCGCGCTGTCGCTGACGCCCGGTGCTGGTCCCGTATCGCGCACGCGCGCGCCGGGCGGGCGCGGCGTCGCGCTGCTGGCGCCGCTCTCGGGCCCCAACGCCGCGCTGGGCCCGGTGCTCGAGCAGGCGACGAAGCTGGCGTTCGCCATCCCCGGCTCGCCCCTGCTCGACGTGCGCGACACCTTCGGCACGTCGCAGGGCGCCGCGGCGGCGGCGCAGGCGGCTATCTCGGCCGGCGCCGGGCTGATCCTGGGGCCGCTCACCGCCACCGAGACCGCCGGCGCCTCCGGGCCCGCGCAGGCCGCGGGGGTGGCGATGCTCGCCTTCACCAACGACCCCGCGGTGGCCAAGCCCGGCATCTGGACGCTGGGCATCACGCCGCAGCAGCAGGTGTTCCGCCTCGTGGCCGCGGCGAAGGCGGAGGGGCGGCAGCGCTTCGCCGCCCTGCTGCCGGACTCCCCGTTCGGCCAGGCGATGGGACAGGCGCTTGCCGCCGCCTGCCAGGCGGCCGGGCTGCAACCGCCGAACATCCTCACCGACGCGACGTCGATGAGCGGGCTCGACGCGCAGGTGCGCAACCTCTCCGACTACGCCAACCGCCGGGGTCCGCTCGAGGCGGAGATCCGCGCGCTGCGCTCCCAGCGGCCGAAGGGGTGGTACCAGAAGGTCCAGGTGCTGCGGCGCAGGCCGATTCCGCCGCCGCCAATCGACGCGCTGCTGCTTGCCGATACTGGCGACACGCTGGTCGAGATCGCTTCGTTGCTGCCCTATTACGATCTCGATACAACCGTCATCCGCGTCATGGGCCCGGCGCTGTGGGCGGACCCGCGGCTGCGCGCCGGGGCGCGCGTCGGCGGCGCCTGGTACGCGGCGCCGGACCCGGCGGACCGCGCCGACTTCGTGCGCCGCGCCACCGCCGCCGGCGGGCCGCCGCCGCCGACGATCGCCGACATCGCCTACGACGCCGCCTCCGTCGCGCGGGTACTCGCGGGCGATGGCGGGTTCTCGCGCGCCTCGCTCGAGCGCGGTGGCGGGTTCGCGGGCGCGGACGGCGTCTTCGAGCTGATGTCCGACGGCAGCGTGCGGCGCGGGCTTGCGTTGTTCAACGTGGTGCAAGGTGGCCCCGACACGGTCGCCTCGCCGGCACCGAGCACAGTTACCGGGCCCGTGATCTGAACGTGTCGCGGGCGGGCGCCGGCGTGGGGACCGTGGCACCGCGATGACAACGGGCCGCGTCCTCTGCGCCCTGGCGCTGGCGGCGGCGCCGGTGCTGTTCGTGGT
>JAJYFW010000493.1 GCA_021785335.1 Pseudomonadota bacterium | reverse complement strand
ATTTGACCCGCACGCCGGACGACGGCGCCACCCAGATCACCGTGTCCGTGAAGGACAAGGCGGGGCAGCCGGTTTCCGGCCTCGACGCATCGCTGAATTTCTATTTCCCGGCAACCCGACGGCTCGACAAGCAGGTTGCGGCGGCGGCGATCGCCGAAGGCGTCTATTCCGGCGCCGCCCCCCTGACCCATGGCCGATGGGAAGTCGAGGTGGACCTCGCGCGCAATGGCGAGCGCATATTCCGCTCGCGCAATTCCTTCTTCGTCGAGTAAGATGTCCGCGTCGCCCGATTATTCGCATTTCGTGAAGACCGATGCGGAAGGGCGGTCGCGGATCGACCTCGCGATCGACGGCATTACCTGCGCGGCCTGTCTCGGCGATATCGAGACGGCGATGAAGCGCCTGCCCGGCGTGATGAACGCGCGACTCAACCTGACGAGCCACCGTCTCGCCGTGACCTTCGAGGCGGACAGAATCGCGGCGGGCGGCCTCGCCAATGCGCTGGAAGCGATCGGCTATCGCGCCTATCCCTATGAACAGCGCCAGGTCGAGGCGGATGAGGCGGCGCGTTTCTCGCTCCTGCTCAAATGCCTGGGCGTCGCCGTCTTCGCAGCCATGAACATCATGCTGCTGTCCATTTCGATCTGGTCCGGCGAAGGCGCGTCCATGCCGCCCGAGACCCGCGATTTCTTCCATTTCCTTTCCGCCCTGATCGCGCTGCCGGCGGCGGCCTATGCCGGCCAGCCCTTCTACGGCAGCGCCTGGACCGCCTTGCGCCAGGGCCGTCTGAACATGGACGTGCCGATCACGATCGGGGTCATCCTCGCGCTGGGCCTTTCCGTTTACGAAACCTGGACGCACGCGCCGCACGCCTATTTCGATTCCGCGATCATGCTGCTCGCCTTCCTTCTCGCCGAGCGCCGCGTGGCGACGCCGCTGCTGAGACTCGATCTCTTCCGGATCCGCGCCTTCGCGGCCGGCAACCTGGCAACCCTGCTCGCCGCCATCGGGCGCGGCGGCCTCAACTTCATGCTGGTCATCTGGCTGCAAGGGGTCTGGCTTCCACTGCACGGCTACAACTTCGTGGACACGCCGCTCTGGGCCGGCATCTACATGCTGCCGCTGACCTTCGGGTTCCTGGTCTCGGGGCCGGTCTCGGGCTTCCTGTCGGACCGGTTCGGCGCGCGGCCCTTCGCATCGGGCGGGATGATCGTGGCGGCCGCATCGTTCCTGTCGCTGACGCGGCTGCCGGTGAACTTCCCGTACCCGCTGTTCGCCCTGGCCCTGTTCGCCATCGGGGTCGGGAACGGGATGTTCAACTCGCCCAACAACGCGGCGATCATGAACAGCGTGCCGGCCCACCAGCGCGGGGTCGCGGCGGGAATGCGCGCCACGTTCCAGAACTCCGCGACCGTGCTGTCGATCGGGGTCTTCTTCTCCCTGATGATCGCGGGCCTCTCGGCCACGCTGCCGACCACGCTCTACGGCGGGCTGGTCGCACACGACGTGCCGGCCGCCGTGGCGCACCAGATCGCCTCGCTGCCGCCGACCGCCAGCCTCTTCGGGGCCCTGCTGGGCTACAACCCGGTGGCGACCCTGCTGCCACCGCAGGTGCTGCACGCGCTGCCGGCGAGCCAGGCGGCGATTCTCACTGGCAAGGAGTTCTTCCCCGAGCTCATCTCGGGGCCCTTCCAGGCGGGCATCACGGTCGTCTTCATGGCGGCGGCCACGATGGCGCTCGTCGCAGCGGCCGCCTCGTGGCTGCGCGGAGGGCGGCCCGTGCCCGACGGGGAGGGCGGCACGGCGGTCGCGGTGGGGACGGCGGCCTCGTCCGGCCGGTAGGGACGCGATGCGCTCGGCCGGCGGTGCTGCCTCTCGGGCGTTCTGTGCCCGACGGTGAGCTCCGGCGGGGCTGCGCGGCCGGTGAGCGCCTGATGGGCTCAGGCGGTCGTCTCGAGTGCAGGCTCCGGACGGTCCGCCACGCGCGCCCGGGCACCGCGCCGGGCGGTCGCCAGGATGAGTTCGGCGGTGCGGGCGTAGCCCAGGGCGCCGGTGTTCAGCATGACCGTGTAGAGCAACGGGTCCCGCCAGTCCATCCCGTAGACCTGGTGCAGGTAGGCGGCCCGGTTGGCGTCCATCTCGTGCATCCGGCGACGCGCCACCGCCTCGGACACCGTCTCGCGCGCCTTCACGGTCTCGACGCGGATCCCGTCGTCGGCGTACAGGAAGACGTGCGTCGCGTCCCGGCGATCCCGGAGCACGACCGACGCGCCGCGCCCCACGATGACGGCGTTGCCGCTGCGGGCCACCTCGGCGATCACCCGGCGGCCCAGCTCGACGAGCGCTCGATGGGGGTCGTACGCGGGATCAGGGTAGGGGGGCTCCCAGATCAGGCCCGCCCCCGCGGCGAGCGGCCCGAACGAGTCCACGACCCGCGCGAGCATGCTCACCGGCCGCTCGTCCTCGGCGGCCACCAGGGATGGGGCGACCGCGGCGCGGCGGGCGACCTCGGCGATGAGCTCCTTGTCGATCAGCTCCGCGCCCAGTTCGTCCGCGACGAGCCGCGCAACGGCGGAGGCACCCGCCCCGTACTGCCGCGCGATGGTGATGACCGGCATCGGTTATACTCCCTACCCTTCGACTATACACTGTTGTGGAGTGTTCGGTGAACGAGTGGTCTCCCGACACCCGTCGGGCACTGCGCGCCTTCCTGCGCGCCGTTGCCCTGGCGGATCCTCTGCAGCGCGAGCTGGCACGGCGCTACGGCGTGGCGCT
>JAJYFW010000492.1:1046-2775 GCA_021785335.1 Pseudomonadota bacterium | reverse complement strand
CGCCTCAACGACCATGCCCGGCTGGTATCGCGCGGCGTCGCGCTGCTGCGCTCGGGTCATGTCGCTTTTGACCAGTGACGTGATGGTGGTCTCGCGACCCAGCTCGCCGCGCGCCTGACGCGCTTCTCGGATCGCGGCGTTGATCTGCAAGCGATCATCCTTGCCCGGCGCCAGCACGACAGTTTCAAGGCGCTCGTCGGCGGGTCGCGCCATGTACAGGCGCGTGATTTCTGCAACTCGCGCCTCGCGCGTCTTCAGCTCAGTGACCGGCACTTTGGCCAGCGCGGCCTTGGCATCGCCGCGCAGAGCGTCATACACGGCCGAGCGCAATAGTTCATTGCGTTGGCGCTTGATGTCGGTGAGATCCGCCGATCCGTGCGCGTCGCGGATCTGCTCGAATGCCTGGCCGGCCTCGACCGATCCCAACTGCGCCGTGTCGCCAGCGAGGATGACCGTGGCGCGCTCACGGTCGGCCTTTTCCAGCAGGCGTTGCATGTCGCGCGCCGAAATCATGCCCGCCTCGTCCACGACCCACAGTTCGCGCTGAGGCTGTGCGCCTGGCCGTGGAGCGCTGTGGTCGCCGGAGATCCAGCTGGAGACCGTCTGACCTTTCAACAGCAACGACCCGCCCAGCTTTTCGGCGGCCGAGTTGGTCGGCGCCAGCGCGCGCACCTTGTAGTCCTCCGCGGTGGCTGCGTTTCTCACGGCGGCCAACACAGAGCTGGTTTTGGCCGTGCCGGCATGGCCGTGCAGAACATGCAGGCTGCGGCCGCTGGTCAGGATCGCAGTGGTAGCGGCACGCTGCTCGGGGGAGAACGCGCGCCCTGCAAACGCCTCCTGGTGGCGGATCACGGCATCGGCCACCCGGTCGCGGTGGCCGCGGGTGGCGTCGGTCGGGCCGAGAAACGCTCGGCGATCCGCAAGGCGCTGGGCTGACTGCAGCATCTTCCGTTCGGTCGAGATGCCGGCGCGGGTGGTGAAGCCCGCGCCTGGTTCGCGGCGGCCACCGGCAGCACGCACTTGAACAGCGCGCTGCTCCAGTTCGCCGCGCCGGGTCAGCTCGGCGATGGCGGTGCGGATCTGGTCGCCGTCGGCGCGCCCCTGGGAGAACAGCCGCGCCTCGTGCTCGAGCGAGCGAAAGCTGAAGCGCGCATCGCGCTCAGAAAGGTGCGCGGTAGCTTGTTTGACCGCCGCCTCGGCGGCATCCCGCTGGGCCGCCGGATCTAGCCACGCGCCCGCCGGCGGCTCGCGGTCGGGGTCGTAACCCAGCGCTCGGGCTTCGTCACGCCAGCGGCCAGCGAGCACGCCGTGATCGAGGATCTCCTTGTCGGCGCGAGTGGTCAGGGCCGCCGCCTGCTTGGCATCAGAGCTGGCGGTGGCGCGATCGAGCCCGCGTGCCTCCAGCGCGGCCTCGACCTGGGCGCTGCGCTTGGAGTGCAGCTCGACCAGCTCAGAGGGGATCCCCTCGATGCCCCACTCGATGTGCCCCTCCGCGTTGATTTTCCAGCTGACCTCGTAGCCGAGCGCCCGAGCATCCGCAGCAAATTCGCTCGCATGGATGGCTGAAGCCTCCCTCTGGATCCGGTACAGCTCTCGGCTGTCGATCGCGCGCCAGACGCCGGTCTGCGGGTCTCGGGTGGTGTTTGCGATCGCGCAGTGGCTGTGCAGCTGACAATCCTGCTCGCGCGAGGTCGAGTGCCTCGTGTCCACCGCCCGCTCCTGCTCGTCG
>JAJYFW010000492.1:0-1036 GCA_021785335.1 Pseudomonadota bacterium | reverse complement strand
AGCCGTCAACGCCCCGCTGGCGGGTCACAATCGCGTGCTTTTCGATGTGGGCCAGGGCCGCGCGCACAGCCCGGTCGTGCGCATCGATCAGGCGCCGATCGCCATACACCAACGCCGCGACGCTGACGCTTTTCGGTGCCGAGAACGTCACGTCCCAGCCGGGGGTGTGGCGGGCTTCCTTGCCGGTCGCCTTGCCTGAGAGAACGTCGGCAAAATGCTGGGCGTCGCGGCGGGTTTCCATGGCGCCCGAAAGCCCGAGCTTTTCAGCCCCGCGCCCATAAAAGGCGGCAGGTGCGCCGCCACCCTCACGGTAATAATCGTCGCGCTCGGAATAGTATTGGAGAGCCGCGCCGGCGTTTTTGATTTTCGAGACGGTAATCATTATTTGCTCCCGGCAATCGTCGCGGCAGCCGGCTTGACGCCGGCCGCCTTCATCGCGGCGTTGCGATAAACGTCCAGAAACTTTTGCATTTGGGTAATGCTGGGGCGGTCGCTGACCGCAGCCGACAGTGCGCCCAAGTCGGACGCCAGGCGGTCGGCAAGAGCGGCCAATTCAGCCCGCACGGCGGTCTGAATCTCCCCGCGCGCCCGCGCCACCATGGCGTCGAGCAGGTCCGCCTCGCGCCGCCGCTCGGTCGCGCAGGCGACCAGAAAGCGCCCGGCGCTCGAGTAGCCGGCGGTCCGCGCCGTCGCCTCGATCTGACGGCGCTCGGATGCCGAAACCCGCACGTGAAGCTGCCTGGTGTCGGGTCGCCGTGCGCGAGGGCGCGGCGCCGGCGCGGCGGTCGGGGTCTGCTCGGTCTGCTCGGTCATGGGCACGTCTCCTGCGGCTCGGTTCGAGTCGCCTCCCAGCTATGCAGCAGCGCTGCGCAGGGTTGGCGGTTGCAGGAGTTGCCCGGCAAAAACCTAGTAAAAAAGCTGGTACCGAATGCGCGGCTTTCGCGGTACCGCAGGGCGCGAGGCGTGGCGCTGGTTTCAGGGCGGAACGCGCCCGAAGTGGTACCGGCGTGGTACCAGCAGAAAGCCCTGCCGTATT
>JAJYFW010000491.1 GCA_021785335.1 Pseudomonadota bacterium | reverse complement strand
GAGGTACATGATCCGCCAGCCGTATTCGAAATTCTTCGAGGCCAGCGCGAACGGAAGGCCGAGCGGCAGCGGCGTGGAGGGCGTGGTGAGCCACAGCCCGAGCCAGATGCCGAGCACCGCGCCGAGGGCGGAGAAGACGAAGATCATCGAGGTGTAGCGCGCCCGCGCGTCGCGCGGCGCCATCTCGCCGATATAGGTGTTCACGATGGCGAGGTCCGCACCGATGCCGATGCCGGTGATCACGCGCGCCACGATGAACCAGGTGTAGCTGTCCACCAGCGCCGTGAGCGCGGAGCCGATGCCGGTCACCAGCATCGTCACCAGCAGCAGGTCGCGCCGCCCCGCGCGGTCCGCGAGCGGGGAGAAGATCAGCGTGCCGACCACGTAGCCCGCGAGGTTGAGCAGCACCGGCGGGCCGATATAGGCGGCGGAACTCTCCGGCGTGCAGCCCGGCACCAGCGTCATGCAGGTCTGGATGAAGGAGACGTTGATGTCGAAGATGTCGTAGAAGGTGAAGAGAAACCCGATGCCGATGACGCCCGCGAACAGGCTGGGCAGCGCCCAGACCGGAATGCGGTCGATACGCGCCAGTAACAGGCCGGGCGAGGCGGTGTTGTTGTTCATTCGACGCTCCCCACGATGCCCGGCTCCCCGAAGTTCCGGCCGGGTTTGTTGCAGCCTAGTTTGTTTCCGCCGTGTCGTTCCAGCGCGTTTTTATCCAGCACGCCGGATTTCCGCCCCGGGTGCGGGCACCGGCTCCGCCGTCTCCCCCGCCGTGACGCGCAGCCGGAAGCGCTGGATCTTGCCGGTCGCGGTCTTGGGCAGGTCGTCCACGACCTGCACCCAGCGCGGATACTTGTAAGGCGCCAGGCGGGACTTGCAGTGGCGCACCAGCGCGTCCGCGAGCGCCGGGTCGGCCGCGGCCCGCGGGTCCTTCGGCACGATCCAGGCTTCCGGCTTGATCAGCCCGTCGCCGTCCGCGCGGCCCACCACGGCCGCCTCCAGCACCTCCGGGTGCTCGATCAGCGTCGCCTCGATCTCGATCGGGGAGCACCAGATGCCGCCCACCTTCAGCATGTCGTCGCTGCGCCCGCTGTAGGTGAGCGTGCCGTCCGCATCCGCGCGGTAGGTGTCGCCGGTGTCGAACCAGCCGTCCACCAGCGTCGGCCTGGGGTTGTGCCAGTAGCAGCGGGCGATGGAATCGCCCTGGATCAGGAGCCGCCCGGGCTCGCCCGGCGGCTGCTCCGCGCCCGCCTCGTCCACGATCTTCACCCGGTAGCCCGGCACCGGGTGGCCGGTGCTGCCCGGCACCACCTCGCCCGGCCGGTTGGAGACGTACATGTGCGCGGCCTCGGTGGAGCCGATGCCGTCCAGGATCTCGAGCCCAGTGAGCCGGTGCCAGGCGCTGTAGAGATGCGCCGGCAGCGCCTCGCCGGCGGAGGCGCAGAGCCGCAGCGAGGAAAGATCCGGCCGCCGGCTCTCGATCTCCGCGATCTGGCGGGCGTAGAGCGTGGGCACGCCGAAGAACAGCGTGGGCCGGAAGCGCTCGATGGTGGCGAAGGTGGATTCCGCCGTCGGCCGTTCCGGCGCCAGCACCGCGGTGCCGCCGACCCAGAGCGGGAAGCCCATGCCGTTGCCGAGCCCGTAGGCGAAGAACAGCTTGGCCGCGGAATAGAATACGTCGTCCTCGCGCGCGCCGAGCGTTTCCACCCCGTAACGCTGTGCGCTGACCGCGAGGTCGCGCTGGCGGTGCACGGCGCCCTTCGGCCGCCCGGTCGAGCCCGAGGTGTAGAGCCAGAAGCAGTCGTCGAGCGGGCCGCTCGGCGCCGGGTCCAGCACCGGCGAGGCCCCCTCCATCAGCGCCGCGAGTTCCCCGGTGGTGAGCGAGAGCCTCGGCCGCGCCGCGGCGATGGCGGGCTCCATCTCAGCGGCCAACTCCTCCGACCAGACCACCAGCGCGGCCTCCGAATCCGCGATCATGTAACGATAATCCGCAGCCCGCAGCAGCGTGTTCAGAGGCACCGCCACCATGCCGGCCTTGATCGCGCCCCAGAACAGATAGAAGAACTCCGGCCGGTCCAGCACCGCCATCAGCACCCGCCCGCCCGGGGCCACGCCCAGCGCCTTGAGCGCGTTGCCGCAGCGCGCGACCCGCTCGACGAGCATGGCATAGGTCACGTCCCCGCCGGCGGTGCGGATCGCCGCCTTGGCGCCGCGCCCCTCCGCGATATGCCGGTCGACGAAGGCCATCGCGGCGTTGAACCGGGGCGCGAAGACGAGGCGGCCCGCCTCCCCGTCAGCCTCGATCGATACGGTATGGTCCTGCATCAGAACCTCCTTGGTCCGGATAGGCTGGGCATCGCGGCAAAACGGTGCTTGAATACGCTAGAAGCGGTTGGCGCCCGGCCGGGCGCGCGACCGGCTCACGGACAGCTTTCCGGAACACAGTGGGCGAACAGACATGGCCAGGACAGCACGACAGCGCGGCGCCACCGAGGCGCGCATCCGCCCGGCGACGTCGTCGGACCTCGCCGAGGTCATCGCGCTCGACGCCGAGACCACCGGCCTCGCCAAGCCCGAGTACTGGCACGAAATGTTCCGCCGCTGCGCCGCCGACGGGTTCTTCCTGCTCGCCGTCGCCGAGGGCCGGGTGGAGGGCTTCATCGTCGGCGAGGTGCGCGCCTGGGAGTTCGGCTCGCCGCCCTGCGGCTGGGTGTTCGCGGTGCAGGTGCGGCCGGGCACCAGGCTCGGCGGGCTCGGCTCGCGCCTGTTCGC
>JAJYFW010000490.1 GCA_021785335.1 Pseudomonadota bacterium | reverse complement strand
GGCCGGCATCGGTTCCGCGAACGCAACGGAGATGGCGATCGCGTGCGCGCGCAGCACGGGGACGCGGATGCAGGTGACGCCGATCGGCATCCGGGCGGCGAGGATGCGGCGCGTTTCGGCCATCACCTTCAGCTCCTCGCCGTTGTGCAGCGTCTCGGGGTCCACCGCGGCGTCGTGGCTGAACAGGTTGAACGCGTAGGGGTGGCGCATGACGCGCGGCTCGTGCGCGCGGCCCTCCAGCGCCGCCTCGGTTGCGTCGCGCAGCTCCGCCATCGCCGCCGCGCCGGCGCCGGACGCCGCCTGGTAGGTCGCGGCCTGGATGCGCAGGATCGGCTGCGCGCGGTGCAGCGGCGCCAGCGCCACGGTCATGATGATGGCGACACAATTGGGGTTGGCGATGATGCCGGTATGGTCGGCGATCGCCCCGGCGTTCACCTCCGGCACGACGAGCGGCACGTCCGGCGCCATGCGGAAGGCGGAGGAGTTGTCCACGACGATGGCGCCGGCGGCGACCGCGTGGGGGGCGAAGCGGCGCGACACCGTGGCGCCGGCGGAGAACAGCGCGAGGTCGATGCCGGCGAAGCTGTCCGGGCGGAGCGCCTCCACGGTGAGTTCCCGCCCGGCGAAGGGCATGCGCTGGCCGGCGGAACGTTCGGACGCCAGCAGCCGCAGGGACGCCGCCGGAAATCCGCGCGCCGCGAGGGTCGCCAGCAGTTCCACGCCGACGGCGCCGGTGGCCCCGACGATGGCGACGTTCGGGTTCGCCGGCAGGGCGCGGACCTGGCGCTGCTGGACGGGGCCTTGGGGAAGGGGGAAATCCATGACGCTTGCTCCTGTGGTTGGAGCCGGAAGCGCGGGGATTTTCTGGGGTACCCCGCCGCGTCCGGCGGGGCCTCTTGGGTTCAGGCGGCTGTCGCCGCGCGCACACGCAAGAGGACGCCCGCCCGGGACGTCTTCTTCGTCGTCATGCGCTTGATCGCGATGATCATGGCGGCGGATTAATGCCGCGGAGCCGGGCACGTCAAGCCGGCGGGCGCGCCCCTGCCTAAAGCCCGCTGCCGAACCTCGCCATGATCACGATGATCGCGATCTGAAGCACGCCCTGGAAGGCGACGCCGTAGACATAGAAGCGCATCAGTTTCGCGATACGCGCGCCGTCCGGGTGCGGCTTGCGCAGCTCGAGATAGACCATGAGGTTGGTCGGCAGCAGCAGCCCGAGCCCCTGGACCGTGAGGATGGTGATGATCACCAGTGCCCCGGCGACCCAGGCGAACTGCGGCCACGGCAGCGCAAGGAAGCCGACGCGCCCGGCAAGAAACCAGCCTGCGGTGCCGGTCATCACCGCGAGGGTGGGCATCAGGAACAGCATCTTGGGCATCAGCCGGCACGCGATGGCGCGCCGCGCCGGCGGCGACACCTGCCGCATGATGGGGCCCATCACGAAGCCCATGAACAGGTCGATCCCGGTCCAGAGCACCCCGCTGAAGATGTGGACGAAGGTGAGCGGCCAGAGGCTGGGGATGTCGATCACCGCGACGAGGCAGGCGAGCGCGAGCGCGACCCAGCCCAGGTTCCACGGATTGATCCCGGGGAACTCGTCAGCTGCGGCGGCGACGGCGGCGGTGCCTGACATGTAACACTTTAGCCACACCCGACAGCGATCTGGCAAGTTTGTAAGGTTCCTTACGGAACATTGATTTTGATCAAGGTAACCGCAAGTTCAGTGTTAGATTTGAAGCCGGTCCAAATGGAGGATGTCGTGATGCGAATGCGGCTCGCGCTGGGTACCGTCCTGGCTCTCTCTTTCATCGCGGCGGCGCTGCCGCTGCACAACGCCCAGGCGGCGAGCGTCGCCGCGGGCAAGCGGGTTTTCCGCCAGCGCTGCGCGATCTGCCACAGCGACGAGAAGGGCGAGAACAAGGTCGGCCCCTCGCTGTTCGGCGTGGTCGGACGCAAGGCCGGAACGGAAGCCGGGTACAGCTACTCGGCGGCCAACGAGAAGAGCGGCCTGACCTGGGACGAAGCCACGCTCGACCGCTATCTCAAGAGCCCGCGGAAGGTCATTCCGGGAACGAAGATGAGCTTCCCCGGCATGCCGAACGCGACGCAGCGCGCGGACGTGATCGCCTTCCTCGCGACGCTCCATTGATCGAGATCAAAGAGTAGCGTTCCGGAATAATCGTAGGTCCGCAATGACGCCGTGTGGCGTCTCTTTCGGAGGTCTAGAATGAACAGAGGAGCGTATCGTACGGCCGGGTTCCCGCCATGGCGGGCCCTGGCCGTTTTGTTGCCGGCACTCATGCTGTGGAGCATGCGCCCCGCGCACGCCATACCGGCCTTCGCCTCGCAGACCGGGCAGCCCTGCACCGCCTGCCATATCGGCGGGTTCGGGCCGCAGCTCACGCCGTTCGGCCGCGCCTTCAAGATCGGCGGTTATACGATGAGCGGTGGACAGGGCCTGGCCTCGAAGATTCCGCTCTCGGCGATGGTGCTGGCCTCGGTGAGCCAGACGATGTCCAACCAGCCGACGCCGGCGGCGGCGCATTTCGCGCGCAACACCAACCCGGCGATCGACCAGATCAGCGTCTTCCTCGCCGGGCGCATCAACGACTATCTCGGCGGTATGATCCAGGGCACCTATGACGGCATCGGCGTCGCCACGGCGCTGGACAACACGGACCTGCGCGCGACCGGCGAGTTCGACATTGGGGACAACACGCTGCGCGTCGGCCTGTCGATCAACAACAACCCGACGGTGCAGGACCCGTATAATTCCACT
>JAJYFW010000489.1 GCA_021785335.1 Pseudomonadota bacterium | reverse complement strand
CCGGCAGGTAGGTGAGCACGATCTCGCCCGGCTGCGGCATGATCGTTCCGCACTCGACCGGCAGCGGCACGCGCTGCTCCTCCGCGAGCATCGCGTCCGGCACCGGGCAGGAAATCTCCGGTCCCGTCCACATCGCATGGATGCCCTGGATGGCCCGCGGCTCCACCAGCAGGTTCCACACGAACGCGGTATTGGCGGGCGCGCGCTCGGCATCGAGCCCGACCGTGACGTCCAGGCCCGAGCGGGCCTCGCTGATGCGGATCCTGTGGTCCAGGGTCGCCTCCTGCCGGTTGCTGCGCCGCCGCGTGGCTTGCCTGCGGCGCGGGAAGCATGCCTTGATGCCCCGCCCGGTCAAGGGATCCGGTCAGGGGATCGGGGCCAAGGGATCTGGGTCAGGGGATGGCCCGCCGGCGACGCCAACGGGGGAGGGGTTTTGCTGGAAGTCCGCGACGCGGTGGTCCGTTTCGGCGGCGTGGCGGCGGTGGACGGCGTCAGCATCGCCGCCCCGCCGGGCAGCATCACCGGCCTCATCGGCCCCAACGGCGCCGGCAAGACGACGCTGTTCAACCTCATCGCCGGCGCGCTCCGGCCCGCCGCCGGCGAGATTCGTTTCGAGGGAAGACCGCTCACCCGCCTGCCCGCGCAGTCGCGCCTCGCGGCAGGGCTCGCCCGAACCTTCCAGATTCCCCGCCCCTTCCCCGCGCTCACCGTACTCGAGAACCTGATGGTCGCGGCACCCCCTGGCGCGATGCTGGCGGCAGCACTCGCACCCGGGCGCACACGCGCGCGCGAACTCGCGGCACGCGCGCGGGCCGAGGAAATCCTGGCGCGCCTCGCCCTCACACGGCTTTCCGGCGAGCCTGCCCGCGTGCTCTCCGGCGGGCAGCGCAAGCTGCTTGAACTCGGCCGCGTACTGATGGCCCGCCCGCGCATGATCCTGCTCGACGAGCCGGCGGCCGGCGTGAACCCGGCGCTGCTGGAGGCCATCGGCCATCACCTTGCCGCCTTGCGCGACGAGGGTATCGGCCTGCTCATGGTCGAGCACAACATGGGTTTCGTCAGCGGCCTGTGCGACCGCGTCTATGCCATGGAATCCGGCCGCATCATCGCCGAGGGCACCGCCGCCGAGGTGCTCGCGGACCCGCGCGTCGCCGCGAGCTACCTGGGGGCGGCCGCATGACGACCCTCGCGGTGGAAAACATCGTCGCCGGCTACGAGAAAGGCCTGCCGATCGTCCGCGGCGTCTCCTTCGCCGTCGCCGCGGGCGAGATCGTGACCCTGCTCGGCCCCAACGGCGCCGGCAAATCCACGCTCGCCAAGGCGATCGCTGGCCTGGTGCCGGAACGCGAGGGCGGCATCGCGCTGGACGCCACCCGCATCACCGCGCCTGCTCACGCGCTGGTCCGCGCGGGCATCGCCTTCGTGCCGCAGACGGAGAATGTCTTCGCGCGCATGTCCATCCGCGAGAATCTCGAGATCGGCGCCGCGGTGCTGCCGCGTCCCCGCCGCGCCGGGCGCATCGCGGCGATGCTCGAAACCTTCCCCGCCCTCGCCGCCCGCCCCACGCTCCCCGCAGGCCGCCTCTCGGGCGGGCAGCGCCAGATGCTCGCGATCGCCCGCGCGCTGATCCCCGAGCCGCGCGTGCTGCTGCTCGACGAACCCTCCGCCGGCCTCTCGCCGGCGCTGGTGGCCGGCGTGTTTTCCGGCATCGCCGCCATCGCGCAGCAGGGCGTCGCCGTGGTGCTGGTGGAACAGAACGTCGCGGCGGCGCTTGGCATCGCGCACCGCGCGCTGGTGCTGGTGGAGGGTCGCGTCGCCCATGACGGCCCGGCCGCCCCCCTGCGCGACGGCAAGCTGCTCGCGCGCCTCTTCCTCGGCCAGGCGGAAGGTGCCGAGGCCGCATGAACCCGCAATTCCTCGCCGACGGCATCCTTACCGGCGCGCTGCTCGGCCTCGGCGGCGTCGGCCTCACCCTCGCCTATTCCATCCTGCGCTTCGCCAATTTCGTGCATGGCGACTTCCTCACCGTCGGCGCCTACGCGGCGCTGGTGGTCGCGGGCGCGCTCTCGCAGTTCCTCGGCGGCAGCGGCATCGGCCCGTTCTCGTTCGGCTGGCCGCTGATCGTCGCGCTGCCGGTGGCGATGGCGATCACCGGCGCGCTGGCGCTGCTGCTGGACTGGCTGCTGTTCCGCCGCCTGCGCCGGCGGGGCGAGGAAATCGTGCTGGTGATGGCAAGCTTCGGCGCCTCGCTCGCGGTCCGCAGCCTGATCGAGTTCGCCTTCACGCCGGAGCCGAAATATTACAGCCGCGACCTGCAGATCGCGATGCCTCTCGGCTTCGGCGTGCGCGCCACCCCCGACCAGCTCGCCGTGGTCGTACTCGCGGCGCTGGCCGGCATCGCGCTGCACCTCCTCCTCACCCGCACCGCGATGGGCCGTGCCATGCGCGCGGTCGCCGAGAACCCGGAGCTCGCCCGCGTCGCCGGCATCGACCCCGCGCGCGTGGTGCGTGCCACCTGGTGGCTCGGCGGCGGACTCGCCGCACTGGCCGGCGTGTTCCTCGGCCTCACCGTGCAGATCCGCCCCTACATGGGCTTCGACCTGCTGCTGCCGCTGTTCGCGGGCGTCATCCTCGGCGGCGTGGGCAGCGTGCCCGGCGCACTCGCCGGCGGCATGATCGTGGGCGTCGCGGAGGCACTCGCGGTGCCGTTCATCGGCGCCGCCTGGCGCGGCGGCGTCGCCTTCCTGCTGCTGCTCGCCGTCCTGCTGGTGCGCCCGCAGGGCCTG
>JAJYFW010000488.1 GCA_021785335.1 Pseudomonadota bacterium | reverse complement strand
CGCGGGGCCTGAGACGACGGGCTGATCCCTCCCCGCCGCTTGCCTCCCGGCGCCGCCTTGCGCACTGTGCGCCGAGACGGCGGGGAGACGGGGGATGAAGACACGAGCCGCGGTGGCGCGCCAGGCAGGCGCGCCCCTGAGCGTGGAGGAAGTGGACCTCGCGGGTCCGCGCGCCGGCGAAGTGCTGGTGGAGATCAAGGCCACCGGCATCTGCCATACCGACGAATACACGCTCTCGGGTGCCGACCCGGAAGGATTGTTCCCCGCCATCCTCGGCCATGAGGGCGCCGGCGTGGTGGTCGATACCGGGCCGGGCGTCACCAGCGTCGCCAAGGGCGATCACGTCATCCCGCTCTACACGCCCGAGTGCCGCCAGTGCGAGTATTGCCTGTCGCGCAAGACCAACCTCTGCATCACCCTGCGCGCCACCCAGGGCCGCGGCGTGATGCCGGACGGGAGCAGCCGTTTTTCCTGCAACGGGGAAACGATCCATCATTACATGGGCACCTCCACGTTCAGCAACTTCACGGTGCTGCCGGAGATCGCGGTGGCGAAGATCCGCGAGGACGCGCCGTTCGACAAGGTCTGCTACATCGGCTGTGGCGTCACCACCGGCATCGGCGCGGTGATCAACACCGCCAAGGTGGAACCCGGCGCACGGGTGGTGGTGTTCGGCCTCGGCGGCATCGGCCTCAATGTGCTCCAGGGCGCGCGGCTGGCGGGCGCGGAGATGATCGTCGGCGTCGATCTCAACCCCAACCGCCGCGCGATCGCCGAAAAATTCGGCATGACGCATTTCGTCAACCCGTCCGAGGTCGGCGGCGATCTGGTGCCCCATCTGGTGGAGCTGACGAAGGGCGGCGCGGACTACAGTTTCGAGTGCATCGGCAACGTGAAGGTGATGCGCCAGGCGCTGGAGTGCTGCCATCGCGGCTGGGGCCAGAGCATCGTCATCGGCGTGGCCGGCGCCGGGCAGGAGATCGCCACCCGCCCGTTCCAGTTGGTGACCGGCCGGGTCTGGAAAGGCACCGCTTTCGGCGGCGCGCGCGGACGCACCGATGTGCCGCGCATCGTCGATTGGTATATGGAGGGGCGGATCAACATCGACGATCTGATCACCCACACGCTGCCGTTCGCCGCGATCAACGAAGGCTTCGACCTGCTGCGCAAGGGACAGTCGATCCGCACCGTGCTGACCTATTAGCGCCCGCGCCGCGCCCGAAAGGACCGCCATGCACGCCGATCCGCTCGCCGACGCGCTCGCCTTCCTGACCCGGCCGGCCTGGCCTACGCCGGTGCTGTGGCTGTTGCTGCTCGCCAGCCTGGCCATTGCCCTGCGGGCCTGGCGCCATATTCCGGTCCGCCACGGCGCGCGCGAGCCGGTGATCTGGCTGTTGCGCGTGCTGGTCGGCTTCCTGTGGTGGCAGCAGTCGCTCGGCAAGCTGCCGCCCGGACAGGACCGGGTGCTGGAATGGATGCAGTTCGAAGTGGGGCACGCCGCGCTCGGACTGCGCCAGCCGCTGCTGCGGATGATCGTCCTGACCCATTTCGCGCTGTTCGCCCCGTTCATCTATGCGCTCCAGGCGGGGATCGCGACATCGCTGTTGCTGGGGCTGTTCACTCGGGTTTTCGCCGCCCTGGGCGCGGTCTATGCGCTGGCGTCCTGGCTCGGCCTGTACGGGGCGCCGCACAGCAACCCATGGGGGCAGATGATGCTGGTCGTGGTGATGATCCTGTTCGTCGTCGATCCCCCCGGCCGGGCGCTCGGGATCGACGCGGTGCTGCGCCGCCGGCTGCGTCCGGCACGGCTGCTCCGGCTGCTGGCCTGAGCGGCCGCCCTACCCCTCCCGATCCGGGGCGTCGCCCGCCGGCGCACGCTTCCAATCCGGCACGGTGCGGCGGAAGCGCGGCGGGCCGTGGCGCATCGGCGAGGCCGGTGCCCCGCCCGGCGCGGCCGGCACACCCCCGCTCGCGACCGGGCGTTCCGCGAAGCGTCCGTGTTGCAGCAGCCGGTCGTACAGCACCAGCGCGCCGGCCACCGCCAGATTGAGGGAGAAGCGGGTGGGGATCCGCACCACATGCCGGCAACGCGCGAGCATCGCCGGCGACAGGCCGGACCGCTCCGGCCCGAGCACATAGGCGGCGCTCAGCGGATGGCGGAAGGACGGCAGGTCGATCGCGCCCTCGGCCAGCTCCACCCCGACCAGCGCGCAGCCGGCGGGCAGCGTCAGCGCGGTGGGATCGGCGAAGCGCCAGAGCGGCACATGTGCCGGCGTTTCGGCGGTGTCGGCCTGGCGGGCGGCGCGGGCATCCCAGCCGGCACCGATCGTGAAACAGAACGCGGCGCCGAACGCATGCGCCGTGCGCAGCAGTGCGCCGACATTGGCGGATTTGGAGACGCCCTCCACCCCGATCCCAAAATACCCCCGACCGCTGGCGCCCTGCATGCGCCTCGGTCTATGCCGCGCCCATGACCGATGCAACCGACGCCCGCCTCGCCGCCCAGTACGAAGCCTACCCCTACCCGCAGCGCGACCCGCGGGAGGAGGCCAAGCGCCTGATCGTCGGCAGCCCCGGCCATCTGCGCGAGGTGGACCATTGGGTGTTCGGCGCCACCCGCGCAACCAGCCGGCCGCTGCGCGCGCTGATCGCCGGCGGCGGCACCGGGGATGCCACCATCATGCTCGCCCAGCAGATGGCCCGCGCCGGGCGCCCAGGCTCGGTCACCTGGCTCGACCGCTCCGGCGCCGCGCTCAAGGTCGCGCAGGCGCGCGCTGCGGTGCGAGGA
>JAJYFW010000487.1 GCA_021785335.1 Pseudomonadota bacterium | reverse complement strand
CGCGACGGATTCCGCCTTCCTCGCCGGCTTCATTGCGTTGCGCCTGCGTCACGACCCGGCGGCGGCGAAGCCGTTCTTCGCGCATCTCGCCGCGATCTCCCCGGCCGCGATCACCCAGGGCCGCGCCTGGTACTGGATGGCGCAATGCGAGAGCGACCCCAAGGCCCGCGCGCTCGACCTCGCGCGTGCCGCCGCCTGGCCCGAGACGTTCTACGGCCAGCTTGCCGCGGCCCAGCTCGGCGAGAACCTCGGCACCCGCATCCGCGCCATGCGCGACCCGCCGGTGAGCGCGGTGCGCCTCAACCACCTCGCCGACCGCCAGCTCGCGCGCGCCGCCGCCATCCTCGTCGCCTGGGGCGCGCCGCGCCGCGCGGTGCCGTTCCTGCTGCGCCTCGACGCGACGGTGCCGGACGCCACGGCGCGCGTGCTCACCGCGCGGCTCGCACTCGGGCTCGGCCTCGCCCCGGCGGCCGTCGCCATCTCGCGCCGCGCGGGCGCCGAAGGCGTGGCGCTGGTGCAGTCGGGCTGGCCGGTTGCGGCCTCCATCCCGCCGGACGCGCCGGTGGAGCGCGCGCTGGCGCTCGCCATCATCCGCCAGGAGAGCAGTTTCGATGCCGAAATCAGGTCGCCGTCCGACGCGCTCGGCCTGATGCAGCTGCTGCCCAGCACCGCATCCTATGTCGGCAGGCGCCTCGGCATCTATGTGCGCACCGCGGCGCTGACCGCGGACCCCGCGCTCAACATCCGCCTCGGCACCGCCTATCTCGCCGGCCTGCTCGCCCGCTACGACGGCGCGCTGCCGCTGGCCATCGCCGCGTACAACGCGGGGCCGGGCAACGTCGACAACTGGCTCGCGACCAACGGCGACCCGCGCTACGGCAAGGGCGACTGGATCGACTGGATCGAATCCATCCCCTTCGCGGAGACCCGCGACTACGTCGAGCGCGTGATCGAGAGCCTGGTGGTGTACCGCGCGCTCGAGGGCGTCTCGCCGGACCTGCCGCCGGTACGGTGAGAGATCCTACGGTGAGAAACCGTGCGGTGACGCAACGATGACGAGCGCGCGCGAGCACCGCGTCAGCGCCTGGGACGGGCTTGCGATCCACGCCACGAGCTGGGGCGGGGAGACGGGCCTGCCGCCGCTGCTCTGCCTGCCGGGCCTGGTGCGCACCGGCGAGGACTTTTCCCAGTTCGCCGCGGCGCATGGCGGCGGGCGCCGGGTGGTGGCGATCGACTACCCCGGCCGCGGCCGCTCCGGGCGGGCGAGGGACGTCGCGCGCTACACGCCGGAGGCGACGCTGCGCGACATCCTCGACGTTGCGGCGGCGCTGTCGATCCCGCGCGCGGTGGTGGTCGGCACCAGCTTCGGCGGCCTGATGGCGATGGGGATCGCGGCACTGCGCCCCGGCCTGCTCGGCGGCGTGGTGCTGAACGACATCGGCCCCGAGATCGGCGCCGCCGGCGAGGCCTTCATCCGCCGCTTCGTCGCCGAGGACCCGGCCTGGCCGGACCTGGCGGCGGCGGCGGGGCACCTGCGCGCGGTGCTGCCCTATCTCTCCTTCACCGCGGAGGAAGACTGGCTGGAGTTCGCCCGCCTCACCTACGAGGAGGGGGCGGACGGGCGGCTGCATCCGCGCTGGGACCGGCGCATCGCGGAGCTGCTCGGCGGACCGCCGCGCGACCTCTGGCCGTTCTTCGACGCGCTCGAGGGCGTGCCCGTGCTGCTGGTCCACGGCGGCGCCAGCACGCTGCTGCTGGAGGGGACCGTCGAGCGCATGCGCGCCCGCCGGCCGGACATGACGGTCGCGACCGTCGCCGATGTCGGCCACGCGCCGAGCCTCGCGGAGCCCGTCGCGGCCGCCGCGATCGCGCGCTTCCTGGCGGCGCTGTGAGGCCGGCGCGCCTGATCGCCGCGGGGCTCGGCCTCGGCTTCGCGCCCAGGGCGCCCGGCACCGTCGCCTCGGCGGCGGCGGCGGGCCTGGGCGTGCTGCTGATCTCGCTCGACAAGGCCCTCCTGCCGCTCGCGACCCTCGCCGCGATCGTCCTCGGGATGTGGGCGGTCGGCGCGGTCGCGCGCGAGGCGCGGGGGGAGCTGGGCGACCCGAGGTGGATCGTCATCGACGAGGTCGCGGGGCAGTGGGTGGCGCTGCTCGGCCTCGCCCGCCTGACGCCGCTCGGCGTCGCGGCCGCGTTCCTGGTGTTCCGCCTGCTCGACATCACGAAGCTGGGCCCGGTCGGCTGGGTGGACCGCCAGCGCGGGCCCGCCGCGGTGATGGGCGACGACCTGGTCGCGGGCTTCATCACCGCGATCGTCATGGCGGCGCTGAGCCTTTATGCGCCCCAGCTCCTCGATGCCCGGATCCTCGATCTCCGGTTCCTGGGCTAGAACGGGCGCGGAAGGGGAGCCCGATGTTCGACGACGCCATCCTGCTCGAGGCCGAGAACCTGCTGGCGGCCGCGCGCGCCGCCGGCGCGATGCTCGCCACCGCGGAAAGCTGCACCGGCGGGCTGATCGCCGGCGCCATCACCGCGATCGCCGGCAGCTCGGACGTGTTCGACCGCGGCTTCGTCACCTACACCAACGAGGCGAAGCGGGAGGTGCTCGGCGTGCCCGAGTCGGCACTCGCCACCCATGGCGCGGTGAGCGAGGCGGTGGCGCGGACCATGGCGGAGGGGGCGCTCGCCCGGTCCCGGGCCGGCCTTGCCATCGCCGTCACCGGCATCGCCGGGCCCGGCGGGGGCAGCGCGGAGAAGCCGGTGGGGCTCGTGTGGTTCGGCCTCGCCGGCCGCGGACGC
>JAJYFW010000486.1 GCA_021785335.1 Pseudomonadota bacterium | reverse complement strand
CCGCCTCCGGTGCCGCGGCTTCCTTCTGCGGGTCGAGCCAGTGGCCAGCCTCGGCCTCGTGCATCACGATCTCGGCATTGGGGAAATAGGCGCCGCCGTGCTCGTCGATCAGGCCGCTCACATGGTCCACGTGCGCGTGGGTTACGAGGACGGTGCGGATCGCCGAGGGGTCGATGCCGAGGCGCGAGAGCCGCGGGCGCACCTGGCCGCCACCCATGTTGGCACCGACGCCGCTGTCCACCAGGATATGCTGCCCGCCCACGGTGACGAGGAACGCGCTGACCGAGATGCGGGCCGGCATGCGGCGGAAATTGCCGCGCAGGATCGTCTCCGCCTCCTCCGACGGGATGCCGGCGACGACGCCGGTGCCGGCCTCGAACACGAGGTCGTTGAGGGCGGTGACGGTGGCGCCGCCGACGCTGAGATGGTGGATGCCGGAATTGGTATTCTGCACGGTCGGCTCCCTGTTTCGTTCGCGCCGAATTGGCCGCTCAGCCGCGATCGCGCAAGCCTTGTTCGGAAAAGCCCGGCTTGCCCCCCTGGCGGGCAAGCAATGCGAGCGCCCAGGACGCGGGCAGCGCGCCAACGCCGCGCGCAAGGGCGGCCATCCACCACGGAAAGGCGATACGCGTCCGCCCGCGCGCGAGCCCCGCGAGGATGATCCCCGCCGCGCGCTCCGCCGGCATCAGGCCGGGCATCGGGTACGGGTTGCCTGCGGTCATCGGCGTGGCGATGAAACCGGGACAGACGCTCGCGAGATGGATGCCGGCGCGCCGCGCGGCCGGCGCGTGGCCGAGCACCCAGGCATCCACTGCGGCCTTGGAGGCGGCATAGGCCGGCGCGCCGGGCGCCGGGATAAAGGCGGCGATCGAAGCGATGGCGGCGACGGTGCCGCGCCGCCCGTCCGCGCCGGGATCCTGCCGCGCCATGAGGTCCAGCGCCGGCCAGACCGTGTTCAGCACGCCGTCGAGATTCACCGCGAACAGCGCGCGCGACTGCGCCTCCGATTCGGCGCCGCCGATGCCGGTGCCGGCGGAGATGCCGGCGTTGGCGACGACGAGGTCGAGCCGCCCCGCTTCGCCGGCGCGGCCGATCCAGGCGCGCATCGCCGCCTCGTCGCGGACATCGGCGGCGCCGGTAGCGACGGCGGCACCACGGGCGCGGCAGGCATCGGCGATGGCGGCCAGGCGAGCCTCGTCGCGGCCGCCGAGATGCAGTGTGGCGTCAGGGCCGGCCAGCGCCACGGCGAGCGCCGCGCCAATCCCGCTCGACGCACCGGTGATGAGTGCGGACCGCATGTTGGGCCTCGGCATCCGTGCTGATACAAGAAGCCATGCAGCAGACGGCATCGGCGCCCGCGACGCAATCTCGGGGGCAATCGCGGGGCACGCAGACACGAGAGGCGCGGCCCGCCAGGGTGCAATCGATGACGGGGTTCGGGCGCGCCGACGGCTCCGTCGCCGGCCACGGCTTCGTCTGGGAGTTGCGCAGCGTGAACGGTCGCGGGCTCGACCTGCGCCTGCGCATGCCGCCAGGCTGCGACGTGCTGGAGCCCGCGCTGCGCGAGGCAGCGGCGAGGCTCAGGCGCGGCAATGTCTCGGCGACGCTCACGCTCACGCGCGAGGCGGAAGCGAAGGTCGCGATCGACGCAGCGGCGCTCGAACAGGCGCTGGCGGCCGCAACCGCCTTGGCCGCGCGCATCGAGGGCTCGCCGCCGCCGCGCGCGGAGGCGCTGCTCGGCCTGCCGGGCGTGATGCGCGTGGGCCGCGAGGAGTTCGACCTCGGCGCCGACGCGGCCGCGGCGGAGGTGCTGCGCCGCGGTTTCGCGACCGCGCTGGCCGCACTCCTCGCCGCGCGCGAGGCGGAAGGCGCGCGCCTCGCCGAGGTGGTCGGACGGCTGCTCGACGAGATCGCGGCACTGCGCGAGCGCGCGGAATTGGAAGCGGCCGAGCAACCGCGCCTGCACCGCGAGCGGCTTGCGGAATCGCTGCGGCAACTTCTGGCCGGCACGCCGCCGCTGCCGGAAGAACGGCTGGCGCAGGAGATCGCGCTGCTCGCCACGCGCTCGGACGTGCGCGAGGAACTCGACCGGCTTGCGGCGCATGTGGCCGCCGCGCGCGCCCTGCTGGCGGAGGGCGAGGCGATCGGGCGGCGGCTCGACTTCCTGGTGCAGGAATTCCTGCGCGAGGCGAACACGCTGTGCAGCAAGTCCGCGTCCGGCGCGCTGACCACGACGGGCCTGGCGCTCAAGGCGGCGATCGAGCAGCTCCGCGAGCAGGTGCAGAACCTTGCCTGAAGAAACGCATGCCTGAGATCGCGCGCCGCGGCCTTTGCCTGGTGATCGCAGCGCCCTCCGGCGGCGGCAAGACCACGATCGCGCAGGCGATGCTGGGCGCCGACAACACGCTGGTCCGTTCCGTGAGCGTCACGACGCGCAAGCCGCGGCCGGGCGAGGAGGACGGGCGCGACTACCACTTCATCGACGACGCGCGCTTCGCCGCCATGCGCGAGGGGGGCGCGCTGCTGGAATGGGCCGGCGTGTTCGGGCGCCAGTACGGGACACCGAGGGCACCGGTCGAGGCGGCGATCGCGGCGGGCCGCGACGTGGTGCTGGCGATTGACGTGCAGGGCCATGCGCTGGTGCGCGCGGCGCTGCCGGGCGACGTGGTGGGGCTGTTCGTGCTGCCGCCCTCGATGGCGGAGCTGGCGCGCCGGCTCGATACCCGCGCCTCCGATTCCGCCGAGCAGATCGCAACGAGGCTCGCCACCGCCCGCCACGAAATCGCGCGCGTGGTGGAGT
>JAJYFW010000023.1 GCA_021785335.1 Pseudomonadota bacterium | reverse complement strand
AGCGGCCAGCCTAGGGTCGCCAGCATCGCGGGCCAGGCGCCGAACCGCATCGCCACCGCCCAGGCGACCACGCACAGCGCCGCGACCGCGACCGCCCGGCGAGGCCGCGCGACCAGGCCGCTCGCGAGGCTGCCTAGCCCCGCCGCGATCAACATCCCCGCGAGTACGACCGCGAAGCCCAGCGTCGCGTCGTCGAGATAGACGCTGGCATACTGGATCAGCACCAGCTCGACGAACAGAAACCCGAGGCCCAGTGCCGCGAAATACACCGCCGCGGAACCCGTGCCGTGCGCGCGCAGCCGCCGGCGCGCCAGCAGCGGCAGCAGCAGCACCGCGAGCGCGATCGCCGCTGCCTGCGCCAGCACCGCGAGGTTGACCAGCGGTCCCAGCTCCGCCTGCGGCAGCAGCTCGATACGCCGCAGGATGAGGCCGAGCTGGCCCAGCCGCAGCACGTCATAGAAGAACGGCCGGTTGAGCGTGATCGGCGAGAGGTCGAAGGCGCGCGAGGAACCGGTTGGCTGGCCCGCGATGGTGGCCGGTGCCTCGTTGGCGATGGCGTCCTGCAGCCCGCCGCCGGTCTGGACCTGGCCCTTGGTGAACGAGACCGGCGGCAGGTCGTTGTAGATGTTGGGCCGCGCCGCCACGACATTCATGCCCTTGTAGAAGCTGATGTCGAAGGAGCGGTCGTCGCAGAACTTCCTGGCGGCGGCGATGCGCGCGGCGCTGAACGGCGTGGGCGAGACCAGCACCCGCGCGTTCCACGCCGAGCGGTAGACGAGCAGGTGCGCCGCCGGGTCGCGGATGCCAGCCTCCTGCAGCGCGAGCCGCGCGGTCGCGAGAACCCGGAGCGTATAGGCGGGGAACTCGCGCATCGATACGGGAACGGAAAGAATCCCGCCCGCGCGCAGATGCCGCAGATAGACGGCCATCGCCTGGGCCGCGAAGGCACTCGCGTTCTGCTTGTCGGCGTTCAGGAAGTCGGCGGCGATGTCGATGATGTCCCAGCGCCCGCGCCGCGCCATGGCGACGGGCGACGCGCCGGAGACGGGGCCCGCGAGGCGTGCCGCGCGGCGCAGCGCCGGGTCCGGCTCCACGGTGGTGATGGCGGCGGCGCCGAGCTTTTTTGCCTCCAGGATGTGCCAGCCGCCGGAAGCGCCGATCAGCAGCACGCGCGGATGCTTGATCAGCATGTAGGGCAGGGCGTCGAGCTCGCTCGGCACGAAGCCGAGACTGGCGCCGTGCGCCGGTACCAGCGCCGCCAGCCGGTTGCCGTCGCGATAGAGGCCCAACGCCCGCGGCGGCCCGCTCATGCCCATCATCGCCGCGTCGTTGGAGACATCGATGTCGACGCGCTCGGTAAAGTCATCGAGCACCATGTAAAGGCCGCGCGGCGACAGGCGGGTGGAGACAACGCGGCTGCCCGGCACGTGCAGTGGCGCGTAGATCGCCTTGAACTCGGAGAAGCTGCCAGGGTTGGCGAACAGCAGCGGCGCGCCGGCGGCGAGCAGCGCGACCCCGGCGGCGAGCGCCTGCCAGCGCCCGCGCGCGGCCAGCGCCACCGGCAACAGCAGCACCAGCGGCAGGTAGAACGGCGGCACCACATACATCGCGGCGAGGATCGCGAGCGCGCCGCAGCCTGCGCCCAGCAAATCCGCCGCATAGACGCGCCCGAGCCTGCCTGGTGCGGCGATGAAGGAAAGCCCGACGAACAGCCCCGCCAGCACGAAGGCGGGCAGCAGGCAGGCATAGTAGAGCAGGATGTTGAGGAACTCGTCGACGAAGGTCGCCGGGTTCTGCAGGCGCAGCGGGTTGAACGGGTCGAGGTCGGCCGCGAAGGCGCCGAAGCCGATGGCGAGGATGATGGCGGCCGGCAGCCAGGCCAGCGCCGCGCGCGCGTGCCGCTCGAACCACCCCTCGGCCAGCGCCAGCACCACGCCGGAAATGGCGAAGCCCGCGAGCACGATGGAGATGACCCAATAGCCATAGGCCGACCAGGTCGCGACCGCGAAGGCGCGGGTCAGCGCGATCTCGAAGCCGATCGTCGCAGCCGAGACGAGAAACAGCGGCAGCATGCTAGCGCGGCCAGACCTTTCGTTGCAGGAATGAAAGGAGCAGCGCGTCGAACCTGGCGGGATCGTCCACGAACATCGCGTGCCCGACCCCCTGCATCACCGCCGTCTCCACATAGGGGTCGTTGCGGGCGACGTTGGCTGCCTGGGCGGCGAGCCACGGGCGCACGACATACAGAGTCGGCTTCTTCGTGGAGTAGAGCGCGTCGCGCCAATAGCTGGGCGGCTGCGGATAGCGCAGCAGCTCATCCGCGGCCCATTTCGGTGTGACCAGCGCCGCCTGCGTCAGCCGGTCGAGATAGGCTTGCGGCTGGGGGTGGACGAACATGCTGCGCACGAAGTCGCGCATCTCGACCGGCCAGGGCGGCGGCGGCCCGTGGCTCACGGGGGTTGCCGGCGGCGTGGGCCAGGGCTTCTCGCCGACCGAATTGTCGATCAGCAGCAACCCCGCCACGCGCGCGTCGCCATGAGTATGGATGTAGCCGAGCACGTCGAGCACGCCGAGCGACCAGCCGCCGAGCAGCACCCGCCGCGGCCCGAGAAGCTCGAGGAGGTCCGCGATGTCCTGCCCGCGGCGCTGGTCGTTGTAGCCGCCGGGCGCAACCTCGCTCTCGCCCTGGCCGCGCGGGTCCAGTACCACGACACGGTAATGCGGCGAGAACGCCTCGATCTGAGGCGTGAAGATCCAGGCCGGCATGGTCCAGCCGGGGATGAGCACGATGGTCCGCGCCGTGGGTGGCCCGGCCACGATCGCGTGCAGCCGCACGCCGTCCGAGGTGCGGAAGGAGAGGTTGGAGGCGCGCGCGTGGGACGCGAACGCCAGCAGGCAGAGCAGCAGCGTTGCCCGGAAGGCGCGCATGGCGTTCACTGGCGCGCCAGCATGGGTCTGTCAACGAGTCCTACATGAACCCGCCGCAAGGTGTGGAACCGCCGGAACGCCCCGGGAACGAGGGCGCACCTCAGCGCCGTGGCGCGCTGATCGGGATCGTGGTCATCCTGCTGCTGGGCGTCGCCGGCTGGTGGATCTCCGCCAGGCTGCGCCAGGCCAGCACCATCCAGGATTGCGTGATGCAGGGCCGGCGGAATTGCGCCCCGGTCGGCAATTAACCGGGGTCAGGAAGCCGCACGCCCGGCCGCCGCCTTTCCGCCCGTCCACCCCCACACCAGCACCAGGATCGCCCCCAGCAGCGCGTTGATGCCCAGCGCGACCACGGCGGTACGGAAATTATGCGTGCGGGCCATCAGCAGGCCCACCAGCCAGGGCGCGAAGAACCCGCTGAGATTGCCCAGTGTGCTGACCAGCGCGATGCCGGCCGCGGCGGTGGCGTCCGAGAACGACTCGCTGATCATGGCGAGCCACGGCCCCTTCAGCCCGAAGATCCCCACCCCGGCCACGCACACGCAGAACAGGGAGGCGATGGGCGAGGTCACGTATGCGGCGGCGACCAGGCCCAGGAAGGCGATGAAGGCCGGAATCGCGGTGTTCCATGCGCGTTCCTGGCGCCGGTCCGAATAGCCTCCCCAGATGACGAGCGCGATGGAGCCCGCGAGGAAGGGCAGCGCCGAGATGAAGCCGGTGGCGATGGTGCTGACGCCGAAACTCCTCACCACCTGGGGAATCCAGTAGCTCAGCCCGTAGCTCGGCACGCCGGTAAGAAAGAAGATCAGCGCCAGCATCAGCACGCGCCGGTCCAGCAGCATGGCGAGCGGCGGTGCGGCATGCCGCTCGGGATGCGCGCGGCGTTCGGCCACGAGGGTCGCCTCCAGCCATTCGCGCTGCCGCGGTTCAAGCCAGGGTGCCTCTGCCGGCCGGTCGCTGAGGAGCACGAACGCCAGCACGCCGAGCACGATCGCGGGCGAGGCTTCCAGGATGTAGATCCATTGCCATCCCTTGAGCCCGAGGAACCCGCCCAGGCCCAGGATCATGGCGGACAGCGGCGCGCCGACGACGCTTGAGAGCGGTATCGCGAGCGCGAACAGCCCCGCGTAGCGCGCCCGCCAGGCGCGCGGAAACCAGTAGGTGAGATAGAGGATGACGCCAGGGAAGAACCCCGCCTCGACCGCGCCCAGCGCGAACCGCGCGATATAGAAGCTGACCGGCCCCTGGATCGCCGCCGTCGCGCAGCCGACGATGCCCCAGCCGATCATGATCCGTGCCATCCACCGCCGCGCCCCGAAGCGCTCGAGGGCGAGATTGCTCGGCAGTTCGAACAGCGCGTAGCCGATGGAGACGAGGCCCGCCCCCCAGCCGAAGGAGACCGGCGTGAGCCCGATATCCTTGTTCAGCGTCAGCGCCGCGACGCCGATATTCACCCGGTCGAGGTATGAAATGACGAACCCGAGTGCCAGCAGCGGAATGATGCGGTTGCGCACCTTGCGGATGGTGCGTTCCTCGAACTGGGCCTGGGTTTCCTCCGCGCCGATCGTCATCGCTTCCATCCCACGGCCGCATCCCACGGGGCGGCTCTTATTGACAGGTTCACCTCTCGCCGGCGTCCCGGAGGCATCGCTCGCGCCGGGCGAAAGCCAAGCGGAACAGCGGTGTGGCGATTCGTCAACGACGGCGGGTTTGGCAAGCGGCGCCGGGGTCTGTAGGACAAGGCGTGTCACAACGCCAAGCCGCAGGTCCGGTCATGAACGAACCCCCGCTCGTCGATTGTCACGCGCATGTCTGGACCCGTGACATGCCCTTCATCGACAACCCGCGCCACACGCCGGACTACGATTTCACGGCGGAGGACTACCTGCGCCAGCTCGACGAGCACGGCGTGCAGCTCGCGGTGCTGGCGGGCGCGAGCCTGTTCGGCGACTACAACGATTACGCCATCGAGACGTTGCGGCGCCACAAGCGGCTGCGCGGCACCGTTGTCGTCAAGCCGTCGGTCGAGCGGATGGTGCTCGAGGACATGAAGCGAAACGGGGTCGTCGGCATACGGCTGATGTTCCGGGGCCTGGCGATGGTGCCGGACATCTCGGGCTACGAATACCGGCGCCTGTTCCGCCGCGTGCGCGATCTCGGCTGGCACGTCCATCTTCATACCGAGGGCGCGCGCCTCCCCGCGCTGATCGACGTGCTCGAGAGCACCGGCGTGACACTGGTGATCGACCATTTCGGCACGCCCGATCCCCGCAAGGGCATCGAATGCGACGGGTTCCGGCGCATGATCCGCTCGATCGAAAAGGGCAACACCTGGGTAAAGCTGTCGGCAGGCTACCGCATCGGCGACGCGGCCGCGGCGACCTATGCGCGCGAGCTGCTGCGCCGCGCGGGGCCGGACCGGTTGCTCTGGGCGAGCGATTCACCCTTCGCCAGCTTCGAGAGTTCCATGAGCTACCGCAAGGCCATCGAGGATTTCCACGCCTGGGTGCCGGACACGCTGGCGCGGCGTAAGATCGGCGCGGACAATCCGCTGCGGCTCTATTTCGCGGCCTGACCGCGGCTCCGCCCCGCTTCCCGGCGCCGAGCCCGCCGCGGCTACGCGGCGCCGCAGAGCCCGCGTGCGACGTCGAGCAGCACGTTCGCCCCCGACACGAGATCCTCCGCCGGCGTGTGTTCGCGCGGGTTGTGGCTGATGCCGCCGATGCTGGGCACGAAGATCATCGCGGTGGGGCAGAGCCGCGCCAGCATCTGCGCATCGTGCCCGGCGCCGGAGGTCATGCGCCGGCACCGCAGCCCGCGCCGCGCCGCCGCCTGCTCGATCGCCGCGACCACGGCGCCATCGAAGGCGACCGGCGCGAACCGCGCCAGGCGCTCGGTACGGATCACGACTCCCTCGGCCTCCGCCAGCTCCCCGAGATAGCGCGCCAGCGCCACTTCCTCCGCCTGCAGCCGCTCCTCGTCCGGGTCGCGCAGGTCGACGGTGAAGCTGGCGCGCGAGGGAACCACGTTGATCAGGTTCGGTTCGAACACCATGGAGCCCACGGTCGCGACGGTGGGCGCGTTGCCGCGCGTCACGCGGTCGCGCAGGAACGTCACCACCCGCGCCGCCGCCTGCCCGGCGTCATGGCGCATCGCCATCGGCGTGGTGCCGGCGTGGTTGGCCTCGCCCTCGATCGTGACGCGCTGCCAGGAAATGCCCTGCACGTTCTCCACGGCGCCGAGCCGGAAGCGCTCGCGCTCCAGCACCGGCCCCTGCTCGACATGGATTTCGAGGTAGGCGTGCGGGCGCAGGAAGCCGGGCTCGTGCGGCCCCGCATAGCCGATGCGCAACAGCTCTTCGCCCAGCACCGTGCCATCCGTGCCCACCGTGGCCAGCGCCTGCGCGACACCGATTCCGCCGGCATAGGCGAGCGAGCCAAGCATGTCGGGCGCGTAACGAACGCCCTCCTCATTCGTGAACGCCGCGACCGCGAGCGGTCGCCGCGGCGTAGCCCCCCCGCCCTTGAGCGTCTCGATCACCTCGAGCCCGCTCAGCACCCCGAGGCAGCCGTCGTAGATCCCGGCATTGATCACGGTGTCGATATGCGAGCCGAGCATCAGCGGCGCGGCATCCGCCTCGCCCGTCCGCCACAGCCCGAACAGGTTGCCGACACGGTCCACCATCACCTCGAGCCCCGCCTCGCGCATCCACAGGGCAACGCGATCACGCCCCTGCCGGTCCTCCTCCGAGGCCGCGAGCCGCGTCAGCCTGCCCTCGCCGTCGCGCCCGATGTCTCCCAGCGCGCGCAGGCGCCCGAGCAGGCGGCCGGCATCGATGGAAAGTTCAGTCATGGCGAGGCTCCCGGATAGGCAGGCGGTCGCGGACGATCTGCACGAAGAAATTGGTGCCGTGCGGCAGCGCCTGGTCGTTGAAGTCGTACGCGGGGTTGTGCAGCGGCTTCGAGTCCTCGCCGTTGCCGATGAACGCGAAGCAGCCTGGCGCGTGTCGCAGGAAGCGGGCGAAATCCTCAGATCCCGTGTTGGCCGGGAAATTGTCGACCACGTTCTCGATGCCGGCGACCTTGCGCGCCGCGGCCAGCGCCGCCGCCGCGGCATCCGCGTCGTTGACGGTGGGCACGAACTCGCGCGTGTAGGCGACTTCGCAGCCGAGCCCATGGCTCGCGGCGACCCCTGCTGCGATACGCCGCATCTCCCCCTCGATCGCTTCGCTCACCTCGGGCCGAAAGCTCCGCGCGTCGCCAAGGATACGAGCGGTCCCTGGCAGCACGTTGCGCGTGCCGTCGGTGAGCAATTCGGTCACGGAGACGACGGCCGCCTCGCCCGGCGCCACGCGCCGCGAGACGATGGTCTGCAGGCTCAACACCAGGGCGCAGGCCGCGACCAGCACCTCGCGCCCGGCGTCGGGCCGCGAGGCATGCCCGCCCACGCCGTTCAGAACGATCTCGAAATTATCCTCGGCCGACATCACGGCTCCCGCCCGGGCGCGGAACGTGCCGAGCGGCAGGCCGGGCATGTTGTGCAGCCCATAGATCTCGTCGAAGGGAAACCGCTCCAGGAGCCCATCGGCCAGCATCGCCAGCGCGCCCTTGCCCCACTCCTCGGCGGGCTGGAAGACGAACCGGACCGTGCCGTCGAATCCGCCCTCGGCCGCGAGGATGCGCGCCGCCCCCAGCAGCATCGCGGTGTGCCCGTCATGGCCGCAGGCGTGCATGACGCCGGGGTTCTGCGACCGGTGCGCGAGGTCGCCGCGCTCGGCGATGCGCAGCGCGTCCATGTCGGCGCGCAGCGCGACGGAGCGGTTGGCGCTGCCCCGCCGCAGTGTCGCCACCACGCCGGTGCCGCCCACGCCCTCGACCACCTCGTCGAAGCCGAATCCGCGCAGCCGTTCCGCCACTTTCCGGCTGGTTCGCTGCTCCTCGAACCCGAATTCCGGATGCGCGTGGAAATCCCGCCGCCATTCCCGCAACCCGGCCCAGAACGCTTCGTCGATGTTCATCGCGCCCCCTCCTGTGCCGCGCCGATCCCGCCGTCCTTGTCCGCGACCGCCTAGGCGTGCTTCTCGCCGGATTTCAGCACGAGATCGGGCATGACGAGAGCGACGGCGAGCCCCACCGCAGCCAGCGCCGCGCAGGCGCCGAACGACCACAGGAACCCGCTCGAGAGGGCCGCGCTGGCCCCCGCGCGCATCGCCGGCGCCAGGCCCGCGAGCCCGCCACGGTCGCGCAGTGTGCCGAGGTCGAGCGGCGGCAGCCCTGCGGCGGCGAGCGTCGAGGCGAAGCGGCCGGTCAGCAGCGCGCCGACCAGGGTCGAGCCGAAGGCGCCGCCCATGGCGCGCAGGAAGAGCATCGCTCCGGTCGCCGCCCCCACGTCGCGGTGCGCCGCGGCGCTCTGGACCGTAACCAGGCTCGCCGGCATGCAGACGCCGATGGTGAGTCCCACCAGCGACATGTAGAGGACCAGCAGGCCCAGCGACGTGTCGGGCCCGGCTGTCGCGAGCAGCACGAAACCGAGAACCGACGGCGCCAGGCCGCCCAGCATGATGCCGCGCGTCTTGCCATAGCGCCGGCAGAGCTGGCCGGAGATGATGGCGCCGAGCGTGTTGGTCCCGAGGAACGGCACGATCATGGTGCCGGAAACCGCCGCATTGGCCCCGCGCGCGAGCTGGAAGAACAGCGGCAGCAGGAACGTCGTGCCGAAGATCACCGCCGAGCAGGCGGCGGCGACGGCGATGCCGCCGATGATGCCGCCGTTGGCGAACAGCCGCGGCGGCAGCAGCGGGTCCGGCGCCAGGCGCTCGCGTACCACCAGCAGCACTAGCAACACGAGCATCGCCACCGCGAGCGCGAGCATCGGCGGCGCGGTCCAGGCATAGAGCGTTCCGCCCCAGCTCATCAGCAGCAGGAACGCGGTGATGACGGCCGTCAGC
This sequence comes from Pseudomonadota bacterium, assembly GCA_021785335.1. The sequence goes on along the minus strand of JAJYFW010000023.1, from coordinate 2,017 downwards.
AGCGCGGCGCCCGCGTAGTCGATGCGCAGGTTGCCGCCACGCGGCTTGAGCAGCTTGAGCGCGCGGTTGGAAAGGATCACTGCGAGGACGCCGATCGGCAGGTTGATCCAGAAGATCCAGCGCCAGGAGAGCGCGACGGTGATCCAGCCGCCGAGGATCGGGCCGAAAACGCTCGCCACTCCCCATGTGCCGGCCATGTAGCCCTGGTAGCGCCCGCGCTCGCGCGGTGCCACGACGTCCGCGATCGCCGACTGCGCCATGGTCATCAGCCCGGCGCCGCCAATTCCCTGCAGTGCACGCGCGGCGATAAGCTGCATCAGCGACTGCGACAGGGCGCAAAAGCAGGAGGCGCCGACGAACACGATGATGGCCGGGATCAGCAACGCCCGGCGGCCATAAACGTCCGAAAGCTTGCCATAGATCGGCGTCGCCGCGGTCGAGGTGAGCAGATAGGCAGAGACGATCCAGGCCAGGTGGTCGAAGCCGCCGAGGTCCGCGGCGATCGCCGGCACCGCGGGGACCACCACGGTCTGGTCGATCGCCGCCATCAGCATGCAGAGCAGGATGCCGAAGATGACGCGCTTGATCTCCGCGTGGGAGAAGTGCGGCACGTCGTAATCGGCGTCGGCGATGGAAGCGGCGAGGTCTTCGGTCAGGTTCGGGACGGGCGCGTCCATCGCGGCCTTCGCAGGTGCGGCATCGGGCTATCTAACGTGGACCCGCGCCGTCGCGCCATGCCGGTTCTGCACATGTGCCGTCACGTCGCCCGAGGGGGGGGGCGAGGGCGGCAGGCCTTAAATGAGTGCGCTCGCCGGGGCCATGGTCCCCGGCGAGCGCGGAAGCGGGAAGTCGCCACCCGAAACGACCGCCCGCTGTAAGCGGCGGCGGTCACCCGATTGGCGAAAACCTGAACGTCGCCATTGACGCCAGCCTTGCTCTGCCGGCGACGGGAGCACCCCTCCGCCCCGCCGACATGCGCAAGATGCATGGGCGGGCGCCGGGGATCCAGAAAACAAACGTTGTCTGATTTTAAGTTTGGTTGCCTGGCTTGCCAGCCCCTTGCGCCGGCGTGAACCCCATGGCCGCGCCGTTCATGCAGTAGCGCAGGCCCGTGGGCTTCGGCCCATCCGGAAAGACATGGCCGAGATGGCCGCCGCAGCGCGCGCAATGCACCTCGGTGCGGGCCATGAGGAAGGAGCGGTCGCTTGCGGTGTCGACCGCCCCCTCGATGGGCGCCCAGAAACTCGGCCAGCCGCTGCCGCTCTCGTATTTCGTCGCGGCCTCGAACAACTCGGCGCCGCAGCCGGCGCAGGTGAACACGCCAGAGCGCTTCTCGTGGTTGAAGTCCGAGGTGCCGGCCCGTTCCGTGCCGTGCTGGCGCAACACGCGGAACTGCTCCGGCGTCAGTTTCCGGCGCCATTCCTCCTCGGTCATGGGCTGCGTCGTGGTCTCGGCCATGCGTCACCTCCTGCGCTCGATGTGGTCGCCAATGGGCAAAGCGTCAACGCATCGGGAGCCGATCCGTTTCAGACGTCAGAAACCGCGGAACTCCGCAAACGAAGTCGCCGGCACGCGCTCGGTTCGCAGCGCGTTGGCCGGGGCCGAACGGTCTTCGTGCCCGATCGCCATGCCGCAGACGACGCGGTCCTGCGCGCTGACCCCGAGCAGGCGGCGGATGGCGCGCGGGTGCTCGGCGAAAACCGCCATGGGGCACGTCCCGAGCCCGCGCGCCCGCGCCGCGATGGCGAGGCTTTGCAGGAACATGCCGAGATCGAGCCAACTGCCGATCTCGAGCCTGCGGTCGGCGAGCAGCAGCAGCCCGACCGGCGCGCCGAAGAAACCCAGGTTGCGCTCGACATGCGCCCGCGCCTTGTCGCGCTCGCCGCGGGCAATGCCGAGCAGACCGTAGAGGTCCCAGCCGATCCTGCGCCGGCGCCCGATATAGGGTTCGAACAGCGGGGAGGGGTAATACTCGTGCTCCGGCCCGTCCGGCTCGCCGCCGCCCGCGAGGTTGGCG
>JAJYFW010000485.1 GCA_021785335.1 Pseudomonadota bacterium | reverse complement strand
GCCGAGTTCGGGGATGACGAAATCGTTCGCCCCGCTGCCGGTGCTGCCGTTGAGCCCGAAGGCATTGCCGCTGCGGCTGGCAGACCGGCTCGGCATGAAGAGATAGAGGCCGAGATCGGTCTCGGCCGGGGAGAAGGACAAGGTGGCGGGATTGTTGGCGCCGCCCATCGCATCGTCGGTGGTGGCGATCGCGGCGCCTCCGCGGCCGTTTTCGATCATGCCGTAGCCGGCGGCGAAATATCCGTTGGTGGCCAAGGCCGGCGCGGCACCCCAGAGCAGGGCCACGGCGACAACGGCGATCAGTCGCGGCAAGCGACGACGCATGGTGGTTTCTCCCTCGTGCGCGCCGGTATCCCGATGGCCCGGCGCCTTGTCTTGGACATCCCGACTGTGCCCCGAGGCCGACATATGCGCCAACCCTAATATGCCCGGCAGGCCGCGCCTTGCCGCGCCCGGCCCCAGGGGCTAGAAGCCCGGCCTCCCCCGCACCCGACCGAGACAAAGCCCATGAAACAGCAGGCCAACCTGATCCGCGCCGGTCAGGTGATCGAGCATGAGGGCCGCCGCTGGACCGTGCTCAAGCAGCAGATCATCACCCCCGGCAAGGGCGGCGCCTTCATCCAGGTGGAGATGCGCGACCTGAAATCCGGCAACAAGACCAACGAACGTTGGCGCACCTCCGATACGGTGGAGCGGCTGACCACCGACGAGAAGGAGTACACCTACTCCTACACCGAGGGCGACAACATCGTCCTGATGGACCCCGAGACCTTCGAGCAGGCGCATATCCCCACCGCCCTGCTGGGCGAGTCCGCGCCGTTCCTGCAGGACAACATGCCGGTCACGGTCGATCTGGTGGAAGGCGATCCGGTGGCGATCCACCTGCCGCCCACCGTGGTGCTGGAAGTGGTGGAAGCCGACCCGGTGGTGAAGGGGCAGACCGCCGCCTCCTCCTATAAGCCCGCGAAGCTGTCGAACGGGGTGAAGACCTCGGTGCCCCCCTTCATCGAGACCGGGGAGCGGGTGGTGGTGAAGACCGAGGACGGCAGCTACGTCGAGCGCGCCAAGGGCTGATCGGTGGCGCTGCATCTTTCGCCGCACCTGACCGTGATGGCCAATGCCGCCCAGAAGGCGGCCAAGCGCCTGCTGCGCGATTTCGCCGAGGTCGAGCAGCTGCAGGTGAGCGTGAAAGGGCCGGGCGATTTCGTCTCCCAGGCCGATCTGCGCGCCGAGAACACGCTGCGCGAGGAACTCGCCAAGGCGCGCCCCGGCTACGCCTTCCTGATGGAAGAGTCGGGTGCCGCCGGCTCGGCCCGCTGGGCCTGGCGCTGGGTGGTGGACCCGCTGGACGGCACCACCAACTTCCTGCACGGGGTGCCGCATTGGGCGATTTCCATCGGCCTCGAGAAGCGGCTGGACGATGGCGGGTCCGAACTCGCCGCGGCGCTGATCTACGCCCCGGCGGTGGACGAGATGTACTGGGCCGAAAAGGGCGGCGGCGCCTTCTGCAACGAGCGCCGCCTGCGGGTCTCGGCGCGCAAGGACCTGCGGGAGGCGCTGTTCGCCACCGGCATCCCCTTCGCGGCCGTCACCCCGGCCAACCGGATGGCCTTCTCACGCACCCTGGCGCGGCTGATGCCGCGGGTCGCCGGCATCCGCCGCTTCGGCGCGGCGGCGCTGGACCTGGCCTGGGTCGCCGCGGGCCGCTTCGACGGCTACTGGGAACTCGGGGTGAAGCCCTGGGACATCGCCGCCGGCGCGCTGCTGGTGCGCGAGGCCGGCGGCTTCGTCGGCGGCCTGACGGATGGCGAGGACCCGCGCGAGAGCGGCAACATCATCGCCGCCACCCCCGGCCTGCTGGCACCGCTGCGGGCGGCGGTGCTGGCGGGGACAGACGCGGCGGGGAAAAGCCCGGCCGCTCCACCCGGGGCATGACGCCCCGGGTTGCCGGCGCCGACCTATCCGGCGGGCATTCGCAGCCGTTCCATCGCTTCCTTCAAATGCAATTTCTCGATCTTCAGCCGGGCCAGCGTCTCGCTGTCCGGTCGCGGTCGCTGGTCTTCGTCGAGGATGCGCGCTTCCAGCGCGGCATGGCGTTCACGGAGCTGGTCGAGATGGGACTCCAGGCTCATGTGCGATCGCTCTCCTGCGTCAGGGGGCCGGCCGCCGATCGGGGGCCGGGCGCGCGCGCCGGGGAGACGTCTCCTGGACGCTCCTCGGACGGGCGTCACCAGGGAAACATGGCGCCGCCCCGCCCGGGTTGCAAGCACCGGCTGCACCTCTCACGCGTGCGTGCTATAGGGCGGCAATGCTGACCGACAAGGACACGCTGACGCGCAAGCTGCACGAGCTGCGCAGCGAGCACCGGGACCTCGACACCGTGATCGCGCGGCTGAGCGAGAACGCGCGCTACGATCAGCTGCAGATGCAGCGGCTCAAGAAGCGCAAGCTGGTGCTGAAGGACGAGATCGCCTGGCTGGAAAGCCGGCTGATCCCGGACGATATCGCATGAGCGGGCCGCTGGTCGGCGTCATCATGGGCAGCCGGTCGGACTGGCCCACGATGCGCCACGCCGCCGAGACCCTCGCCGGGCTCGAAATCCCGCACGAGGCCCGCGTGGTCTCGGCCCATCGCACCCCGGACCGGCTGCGCGCCTATGCCGCCGAGGCCCGCGGGCGGGGGCTCAGGGTCATCATCGCCGGCGCCGGCGGGGCGGCGCATCTGCCCGGCATGTGCGCCGCCTGGACGCCGCTGCCGGTGCTGGGGGTGCCGGTGGAATCGCACGCGCTCTCCGGCCAGGATAGCCTGCTCTCCAT
>JAJYFW010000484.1 GCA_021785335.1 Pseudomonadota bacterium | reverse complement strand
TGATGCCGCCCGCCTCGCCGGCCGCGACATCGGTCGCGCGCAGCGCATCCAGCAGCGAGGTCTTGCCGTGATCGACATGGCCCATGACCGTCACCACGGGCGGGCGCGGCAGCAGTTCGGAATCCGCATCGGTCGCGCCGGCAAGGCCGAGTTCCACGTCGTCCTCGGACACGCGCTTGGCGCGGTGGCCGAATTCCTGCACCACCAGTTCGGCGGTGTCGGCGTCCAGGCTCTGCGTGACGGTGGCCATCACGCCCATGCGCATCAGCGTCTTGATGACATCGGGCGTGCGGGCGGCGATGCGGTTGGCGAGTTCCTGCACGGTGATGTTTTCCGGCAACACCACCTCGCGCACCACCTTCACCTGGTCAGACCGCAGCCGCTCCAGTTCCGCCTGCCGCCGCTCGCGCTCGCGCTGGCGGCGCACCGAGGCGAGGCTGCGCACGCGGTCGTCCTCGCCCTCGATCGCCGCCTGCACGTCGATCTTGGCGCCGCGGCGGCGGTCATCCGCGCCCTTCTTGGCAGCCGGCACCTGCGGCTTGCGCGCCGGCGCGCCGGGGGCGGCGCCGGGCCGGCGGGCCGGACGGCCCTCGTCCTCCTCGTCGCCGGCACGCGGCGCCTTCAGCCGCAGCGTTTCGCCAACGGCCGGCGGGGGCGCGGACGGGCCCGGGCGGGTCGATGGGCGGGCGGGGCGGCGATCCTCGGCACCGCGGGAAGCCGGTGCGCCGGTAGCCGCCGCAGCCTGTGCCGCCGCCGCCGCTTCGGCGACGCGGCGGGCTTCGGCCTCGGCCGCCTTGCGGGCTTCCTCCTCGGCTGCCCGGCGTGTTTCCTCCTCGGCGGCCTTGCGGACCTCATCCTCGCGCCGGCGCGCTTCCTCGGCGGCGGAAAGGATGGAAATCTTCTCCTGCTCGCGGCGCTCGGCCTCGCGGCGCGCGGCTTCGCGCTGCTGCTCGGCGAGCGCGCGCTGGCGGGCGGCGAGTTCGGTCGCGGTCAGTGCGCGGCCAGCACCGGCGGGCGGACGCCCGACCGGGCCGGGCTGCTGGCGCGTGGCTGCAGAGGGCGCGCCGGCCGCCGCACTGGGCAACGGGCTGCCTGCGCCGCCGGGGCCGGCGGCGCGCTTCTTGCGCACCTCGACCTGCACGACCTTGGAGCGGCCGTGGCTGAAACTCTGTCGGACGGATCCGGCATCCACGGTCCGGCCCAGCTCCATGCGACCGCTGGGTCGCAGCGACAGCCGGCCCTTGCCCGCGTCCTGATCGTTGCCTTCGCTCATCTACCCGCCTGCACCTTGCCTACGCCCCGCCCGGCTCCGCCGTGCGGCCTCATTGCCGTCCGGCGGGGTCCGCAACCCGGCCAGCCGTTCCGATTCTTCGCGGATGCGCTCCGCCAGCCGTCCCGCCGCCACCGCGACATGCACCGCATGATCCCGGCCGAACACGCCACCCAGCGTCGCTGCGTCGAGCGGGGCGACGACCGGGCCGTCCCACCCGCCGAGCAATCGCGCCCGTTCCTCCACGCTGCCGTCGGCGGCCTGCACGACCAGGGCCGCCCGGCCCGCCTCAAGCCACGCCCGCGCCCTGACGAACCCGGCAACCGCCTGCCCGGCACGTCGCGCAAGCCCAAGCTGCTCGCCGATCCGCCGCACCAGCGCCGTCTGCAGACCGGACAGGAGATCGGGGGGCACCGTCACCGGACCGCGCGCCGCCTTCGCGAACCCGCCCCGTGTGCGAGCGGTTTCTACCACATCCCCACGCGCGCTCAACCAGATTCCCCGGCCGGGCAGACGTGCAGCCAGGTCGGCCACCACCATGCGGTCGGGTGCCACGACGAAGCGGATCATCCGCTCCTTCGGCAGCCGCTCGCGCGTCACCACGCAGCGGCGGAGCGGTCCGCGTTCCGCCTCGTCATCGTCCGCCGCGTCGGCTGGGGCGAGAGCCTCAGTCGTGGCCTGCCTCCCCCGTCGCGTCGTGCGCCTGCGCCTCGTCAGCGAACCAGTGCGCCCGCGCCGCCATGATCACGTCGTTCGCGGTCGCTTCGTCCATATTGGCGGCGCCGACGACCTCGACAAGCTCGTCGGAGGCGAGATCGGCCAGATCGTCGAGCGTCCTGACGCCCTTCTCGCCCAGCGCCACCAGCATCGCCGGCGTCAGCGTTTCGATCGCCGCCACGTCGTCGGTGACGCCGAGCGCGATGCGCCGGTCGTTCAGCTCGTTGTCGCGGCGCACCAGGAACTGCTCGGCGCGGCGGATCAGCTCCTCCGCCACCTGTTCGTCGAAGCCCTCGATCGAGGCCAGCTCGTCGGGAGGGGTGAAGGCCAGTTCCTCGATCGTGTTGAAGCCCTCGGTGACCAGCAGCCCGGCGATCACGTCGTCCACGTCCAGCGCCTCGACGAACAGGCCGGTACGGCGGCGGAATTCCTCCTGGCGGCGCTCGCTCTCCTCGGCTTCGGTGAGGATATCGATGTCCCAGCGCGTCAGTTGGCTCGCCAGCCGCACGTTCTGGCCGCGGCGGCCGATCGCGAGCGACAGCTGCTCATCGGGGACGACGACTTCGCAGCGCCCGCCTTCCTCGTCCATCACCACCTTGGTCACCTCGGCGGGCGCGAGCGCGTTCACCACGAAGGTCGCCGTATTGGCCGACCACGGAATGATGTCGATCTTCTCGCCCTGCAGCTCCTGCACGACGGCCTGCACGCGCGAGCCGCGCATGCCGACGCAGGCGCCGACCGGGTCGATCGAGGAATCGCGCGAGATCACCGCCATCTTGGCGCGGCTGCCGGGGTCGCGCGCGACCGCCTTGATCTCGATGATGCCGTCGTAGATC
>JAJYFW010000483.1 GCA_021785335.1 Pseudomonadota bacterium | reverse complement strand
TCGCGCCCGGCCTGGCGCTCGGCCCAGCGGTGCTGCACGGCCCCGCGGCCCCGCCCGCGACCACGCTCGCGGACGACCCGGAGGCGGAGCGCGCCCGGCTGCGCGAGGCGATCGCCGCCATGCGCCAGGGTCTCGACGCGCTGCTGGACAACGGCCTCGGCGTCGCGCACGCGCCCGAGGCGCAGAGCCCCGAGCTCGCCGCCTCGCGCGAGGTGATGGAGGCCTACCGCCTGGCCGCGGCCGATGGCGGCTGGCTGCGCCGTGCCGAGGCCGCGATCGCCTCCGGCCTCACCGCGGAGGCCGCGGTCCACCACTCCGCCGCGGAGCTGCGCGAGCGCATGCGCCGCGTCGCCAACCCCTATCTGCGCGAGCGCCTCGCGGACGTGGAGGACATGGCCCAGCGCCTGCTCACGGCCCTCGGCGGCGAGGCGGCGCACGCCCCCGCGCCGGGCGCCGTCCTCCTCGCCCGCCGCCTCGGCCCAGCGGAACTGCTGGACTGGCACGCCCGCGGCATCGCCGGCGTGGTGCTGGAGGAGGGCAGCCCCTCCGGCCACGCCGCCATCCTCGCCCGCGCGCTCGGCCTGCCCATGGCCGCCGGCGCCGAGGGCATCGTCGAGGCCGCGGGCACCGGCGACGAGGTGCTGCTCGACGCCGAGGAGGGCCAGGCCGTGCTGCGTCCCGAGGCGGAGCTGCGCCAGGCCTTCGCTCGCGCGCTCGAGGCCCGGCGCTCCCGCCTCGCCGCCCATGAGGCACTGCGCGACCGCCCGGCGCTCACGGGCGACGGCAGGCGCCTGTCGCTCATGCTCAATGTCGGGCTCGCGCTGGAACTGGACCGGCTGGACGCCGTCGGCGCGGACGGTATCGGCCTGTTCCGCACCGAGATCGCCATGCTCGCGCGCGGCACCGTCGCCGACGTGCCGGAACAGGCGACGTTCTACGCGCGCGTGCTGGACGCGGCGGGCGACCGCCCGGTGGTGTTCCGCACCCTGGACCTCGGCGCCGACAAGGCGCTGCCCGGCCTCGCGCATCCGCCGGAGGACAACCCCGCCATGGGCTGGCGCTCGCTGCGCCTCGGGCTCGACCGGCCGGCCCTGCTGCGCCGCCAGGCCCGCGCGCTGCTGCTCGGCGCCGGCGGGCGCAGGCTCGGCATCATGTTCCCCATGGTCGCCAACGTGGCGGAATTCCGCGCTGCCCGCGCCCTGGTGCTGGCCGAGGCGGCGCGCGTGCGCCCCGCGCCCACCAGCCTCGCCATCGGCGCCATGCTGGAAGTCCCCTCCCTGCTCTGGCAGCTCGGTCCGCTGCTGCACGAGGTGGACTTCCTCTCCATCGGCACCAACGACCTGCTGCAGTTCCTGTTCGCCGCGGACCGCTCCACGCCGGCGCTGGCCACCCGCTACGACATGCTGTCGCCGCCGGTTCTCACCCTGTTCGCGCAGCTGGTCGAGCGCGCGCGCGCCGCCGGCGTGCCGCTCTCGGTCTGCGGCGAGCATGCCGGGCGGCCGCTGGAGGCGGTGGTGATGGCCGCCCTCGGCATCGAGACGCTGTCGATGCAGGCGGCAAGCCTGCTCGAGGTGAAGGCGGCGCTGGCCTCCGCCGACCTCGGTAAGCTTCGCACCTTTCTCGATGCGCTGCTCGGCGCTGACGACGGTGCAGCGAGCCTGCGCGAGCCGCTCGAGGCCTGGGCGCAGGAAAACATCAGCTTCTAGCGGCGGCTTGCGCGCGCGCGTCATCGCGGCGTCAAATCGCCTTACAGAAACGACCCAACGCAAAATTCATCTCGCGCATGGCAGCCTGAATTTGGCATCGTCACACGCCACGAGTAGAACCCGCTCGTGCACGACGTGCCGCCGGCGCAAGACACGTCATCACGGTAAAAGATCGTTCCACCAGCCTGCGAGTTTTGCGTTGCTGCATCATCGCCGCCCACCCCATTCGCAGCGTGGCCTCAACATGTCGGAGGCGGACACCGTGCCGCCCATCGCGGCCGGCGTGGGCGCCGACCTGCGCGCCGCGCGCGAGCAGGCCGGCTGGACGCTGCCGCAGGTCGCGGCGGCCCTGCGCATCCGCCTTGCCTATCTCGAGGCGCTGGAAGAGGGCCGCATCGGCCTGCTGCCCGGCAACGCCTATGCCGTCGCCTTCATGCGCTCCTACGCCAAGATACTGGGCCTCGACCCGGAGGAGATCGTCCGCCGCTTCCGTCGGGAAGCCGCTGAGGTCAACGAGCGCACGGAACTGGAGTTCCCCGCGCCGCTGCCGGAGCGCGGCATCCCCGCGGGCGCCATCGTCGTGGTCGGCCTGGTCATCGCCATCGGCGGCTACGCGGTCTGGTGGCATGGCGGCGGCGCGCCCGCCCCGGCACCACAGGTGGCTTCCGTCCCCGCGCACCTGGCCGCCATCGCCCAGCCGTCCAAGTCCGCTGGCGGGATCCCGCCCGCCTTCGCGCCCGGCGCCACCGGTACCACAAGCACGACCGCCACCTCCGCCCCGGACGCCACCGGCGACGCGGCACCAGGCAGCGCGGGCACGACAACGCCCGGTACCCAGTCCGCTGCCAATGCGTCCACCCCGGCAGCGACCAAAAGCCCGGGTCCGGGCCAGGGCGTCGCCAGCGCCCGGTCCCCCGCCGCAAATCCGGCGATCACCGGCACCCAGGCCGCCACCACGGCCGCCGGCACCGGCCCAGCCACCGGAACGCAGGCCACCACCGACGGCAGCCGGGCCACCGCCAGCGCCCAGGCCACCGACACCAACCAGGCCGCCCCCGTGACGCAGACCGCCACGGCGACTCCGACCCAGCCTCCCGCCGACGCCTCTCCCGCCTCTGCCCTC
>JAJYFW010000482.1 GCA_021785335.1 Pseudomonadota bacterium | reverse complement strand
GGCATTTTCGTCTCCTGTGTCTGAGGCCCCCGAAAGGGCACGATGTCGCGGCCAGGCATGCCCCGCCCGGCGCGCAAACGGCCGCGCGGTATAGCTTCCGCTCCCCCGCCATGCAACCGCGCGCCCTTGTCCGCCCCGCAGCCCGGACCCATAAGGCGCGCATGTCCCTGTCTTTTCGCAAGATGCACGGCGCGGGGAATGACTTCGTCGTCGTCGACACCCGCGCCCGCGCCCCGCTCACGCCGGCGGAGGCCCGCGCGCTGGCGGACCGCCGCCTCGGCGTCGGCTGCGACCAGGTGATCGGCCTGGAAGCGCCTCGAGAGGAGGAAGGGCAGGGCGCCGACATCTTCATGCGCATCCGCAACCCGGACGGCAGCGAGGCCGGCGCCTGCGGCAACGCCACGCGGTGCGTCGCGGAACTTTTGCGGACAGAGACCGGCAAGACCAGCATCGCCATCCGCACCATCTCGGGCCTTCTCCCGGCCACGTTCCACGGCGACGGCGTCTGGTCGGTGGACATGGGCGTCCCCCGCCTCGGCTGGCGGGACATTCCCCTGGACCACCCGTGCGACACGCTTGCCATCCCTCTGGAAATAGAGGATTTACGCAGCCCTGCCGCTCTCTCCATGGGCAACCCCCACGCCACCTTCTTCGTGGACGACCTCGCGGCGGTGGACATCCCCCGCCTCGGCCCAATCCTCGAAAACGCCCCCATCTTCCCCGAGCGCGCCAACATCGGCTTCGCGCAAATTCTTGCGCCCGACCGCATCCGCCTGCGCGTCTGGGAACGCGGCGCCGGCCTCACGCTCGCCTGCGGCTCCGGCGCCTGCGCCGCCCTGGTCAACGCCGCCCGCCGCAATCTTACCGGTCGCGCCGCCACCCTCGTCCTTGACGGCGGCGAACTGCGCATCGAATGGCGCGCCGACGACCACGTCACCATGACCGGCCCCACCGCCACGTCGTTCACCGGCACGATCGACCTGTGACCGAGATCCTCTCCTTCGGCTGCCGCCTCAACGCGCTGGAGGGTGAATCCATCCGCGCCCACCTCGCCGCCCTGCCGGAAACAATCGTCGTCAACACCTGCGCCGTGACGGCGGAAGCCGAGCGCCAGGCGCGCCAGGCCATCCGCCGCGCCGCGCGCGAGCGCCCCGGCGTGCCCATCGTCGTCACCGGCTGTGCCGCCCAGATCGCGCCCGCGCGCTGGTCGGCGCTCCCCGGCGTCACCCGCGTCCTCGGCAACACGGAGAAGCTCGACCCCGCATCCTGGCGCTCCCAGACGCCGGTCGCGGTCCGCGACATCATGGCCGCACCCCGCATTCCTGCGAGCCCCGTCGCCGAGTTCGCCGGCCGCACCCGCGCCTTCCTGCAGATCCAGCAGGGCTGCGACCACCGCTGCACCTTCTGCACCATCCCGTTGGGCCGCGGTAACTCCCGCAGCGTCGAACCCGACGCCGTCCTCGCCCAGGCGCGAACCCTCGTCGCCTCCGGCCACCGCGAAATCATCCTCACCGGCGTCGACCTCACCAGCTACGGCGCCGACCTTTCTGGCGCACCGCGCCTCGGCACCATCGCCGCCCGCCTCCTCGCCGAGACCGATCTCCCCCGCCTGCGCCTCTCCTCCATCGACCCCGCCGAACTCGACGACGACCTCTGGGCCCTGCTCGCCACGGAGCCGAGGCTCATGCCCTCGCTCCACCTCTCGCTCCAATCCGGATCGGACCTCATCCTCAAGCGCATGAAGCGCCGCCACGGCACGGCCCAGGCCACCGCCGTCATCGCCCGCGCCCGCGCCCTGCGCCCCGGCATCGCCATCGGCGCCGACCTCATCGCCGGCTTCCCCACGGAAACCGAAACCCTGTTCCAGGAGACGCTGGACTTCGTGACCGCCCACGCCATCCCCTACCTCCACGTCTTCCCCTACAGCGAACGCCCGAACACGCCCGCCGCCCGCATGCCCGCGGTGCCGGTCGCCCTCCGCCGCGACCGTGCCCGCGCGCTCCGCGAGGCCGCGGCGCGCAACGCCGCCGCCTACCACGCCACCTTCATCGGCCAGACCCTGGCCGTCCTCGCCGAGGGCGACGCCACCGGCCGCAGCGAGCACGGCATCCGCGTCCGCACCCAGGCCGCTCCCGGCACCATCATTCCAAAACGGATCACCGAAGCCGACGCGGAGGGGCTCGCCTGATGTCCGGCTTCCTCGGCCGCCTGCGCGCCGGCCTCGCGCGCAGCACGCAGAAACTCACTGCCGGCATCGGCGCCGCGCTGACCCGCCGCAAGCTCGACGACGCGGCGCTCGCGGAACTGGAAGACGCGCTGATCTCCGCCGATCTCGGTCCCGCCGTCGCCGCGGACGTGGTCGCCAGCCTCCGCCGCACCCGCTTCGGCCGCGACGTGACGGAACCGGAAATCCGCGCCGCCCTCGCCGACATCATTACCCCCATCCTCGCTCCCGTCGCGAAGCCACTCGAACCGGATCCCGCCAACCGCCCCCACGTCGTCCTCATGGTCGGCGTCAACGGCACCGGCAAGACCACCACCATCGGCAAGCTCGCGCAGCTTTGGCGCGCGGAAGGCAAGACGGTGCTGATGGCTGCCGCCGACACCTTCCGCGCCGCCGCCGTCGAGCAACTTCAGGTCTGGGGCCAGCGCACCGGCTGCGAAGTCGTCGCCGGTGCTGCGGGCGCCGACCCCGCGGGCCTCGCCTACGCGGCGCTGGAACGCGCCCGCAACGAAAACGCCGACCTCCTCCTCATCGACACCGCCGGCCGCCTGCACAACAAGACCGCGCTGATGGAGGAACTCGCCAAGATCGTCCGTGTCATCAGGAAACTCGATCCCGAGGC
>JAJYFW010000022.1 GCA_021785335.1 Pseudomonadota bacterium | reverse complement strand
ATCGGCCCGTCCGGCGCCGAGATCGGCGGCGCGTTCGGCGGCGAGAAGGAAACCGGCGGCGGGCGCGAGGCGGGCTCCGACGCCTGGAAGGCGTATATGCGGCGGGCCACCAACACGATCAATTACGGCCGCACGCTGCCCTTGGCCCAGGGCGTCAGGTTCGAGGTGGCCTGACAGGAAGTCCGCAGCGTGGCTGGCCAGGCGACCGCGCGACAGCGCGGGGGAGAAAATCGTTGACGGTATTCCTTTTAGACCTTTAGACTGACATCGTCTCATAAATGGTATTGGGGTGGGCGATGGCAGAGATCACACAGCGCGGACCGGCCGTGTCCGGGACCCATGCGCCCAAACCCGCGGCCCACGATACGTGGCGCATGCTGGCGATTGCCGTCGGCGTGGCGGCAACCCCCGTCGCCGCGTGGGCCTCCGTCTTCACGGCTCCGAGCGGGCTCGCGCCGGGCAGTTCTTACCGGCTGATGTTCCTCACCGCGGACCCGACGGCGGCGACGAGCAGCGACATCAGCACATACAACAGCTTTGTGAATACGGAAGCGCAGCAGAACTCGCTGCTGCCGCAGAACGGCTGGACCGCGATCGTCAGCACGCCGACGAATAACGCGATCGACAACACGGATGGCGGCTCGACGAGTTCCGCCTCCTATACGAGCGACCCGGTCTTCATGGTGAATGGCAGCGAGGTGACCGCCTCGCTCTCTGATTTCTTCGCCTCGGGGGCGTACGCGGCGAACAACTTCCGAAGCTCCCTCATCATCAATCCACTCTCGCTCGACCAGAACGGCAATCCCGCTGGGAGCTATATCTGGTCCGGCTCCAATCCGGACGGCTCCACGGCAACCGGCAACGAAATGGGGTCGAACGCCCCCGCGACGTGGTATTTCCTCCAGGATCGCGGTCCCTTTTTTGGGTTCACCATGGCAAACACCAACCTATATCCCGTCATCGGCATCAGCGCGCCGATCGAGGTCAGCACCCCGGTGCCGGAGCCGGCGAGCGGTCCGCTGTTCGCGGCGGGGGCGGCCATGCTCGCGGCCCTCGGGCTGCGCCGGCGCTCGCGCAGCCGCGCCTGACGCGGCGAGCCGCCTGTGAACGTCACCGCGCCGCTGCGGCGGCTGGCGCGGATCATTCCCGACGTGCCGGCGATCATCCGCGCGGATGACAGCGCGATCTCGTTTGCCGCGCTCGACCGGACCATCGATGCCGTGGCGCGCCGGCTGCTCGAGGCGGGCCTGCGCGCGGGCGAGACGATCGGGCTCGGCATCACCGGGCCCGACGAGTCACGCGGGCTGATCACCGCGCTTGCCCTCGCGCGCCTGGGCATCGCGAGCAGCCACCCGTCGCTGCCAGCCGCGCGACGCATCGTCTTCGCCCCGCCGGCGCAGCCGGGCGACGTGGCGGTGGGCGACGCCGCCTTCGTCCCGGACCCGGCGGAGGGCCCGCTAGACCTGCATCCCGGCGGCAGCGCGCTGCTGCGGCGGTTCGCCTCCTCCGGCACCACGGGGCGGGCGAAGCCGATCGCGGTGAGCCATGCGCTGCAGGCGGCCCGCACCCAGGCGAACATCCTCGCCCCCGGCGGACCCAGCCCCTGCGTGCGCATCGTCGGCGTCGATCTCGGCATCACCTGGGGTTTCACCGGGGCGCTGCGCACGCTCTGGCAGGGCGGCACGCTGGTGCTGACCAATCCGGCGGCGGCGGCGCGCAAGCTGGCGCAGCACCGCGTGCAGTCGCTCGTGCTGGCGCCGGTCGGGCTGCGCGCGCTGCTCGATGCGTTGCCCGCGGAGGCGGGACCGTTCGAGGACCTGTTCACGATCGAGGTCGGCGGCGACATGATCGCGCCCACGCTGCGGCGCGCCGCCAGCGCACGGCTGGGGCCGGTGCTGGTTTCCTACCTCGGCGCGAGCGAAGCCGGCGGCATCGCTTCCGCCCCGCTCGGGGCGCTGCGCGGCGCCGCGGACGCGGTCGGGTTCGTGCATCCCGGCGTCGAGGTGCAGGTGGTGGACCCCGCGGGGCACGCGCTGCCGCACGGAACGCCGGGCCGGGTCCGCGTGCGCGGCGAACTCGTGGTGAACGGCTACGACGGCGAGGCCGGTGGTGGCGGCACGTTCGAGGATGGCTGGTTCTATCCCGGCGATCTTGGCTCCCTCGACGCGGACGGGTTGCTGCATCTCGCCGGCCGCGAGGGCGACGTGCTCAACCTCGGCGGCGTCAAGGTGTCGGCGCGCTCGGTGGAGGCGGCGCTGCTGGAAATGCCAGGCGTGACCGATGCCGCCGCGTTCATGGTCGAGGACGCGCTGGGGGTGCCGACGCTGTGGGCAGCGGTGGTGGGACCGGAAAGGCTTGCGCGCGAGGCGATCGAGGCTTTCTGCCGTGAGCGGCTGCGCGACAGCTTTCCCCGGGCGGTGGTGCAGGTGCCGGCACTGCCGCGGAACGAGGCGGGCAAGGTCCGGCGCAACATGTTGGCGGCGCTGGCGCGACGCGGCGCCGGCGGCTAGACCCCGGGAAACCGTTCCGAGGTTGCCGATGCGTACTGTGCCTGCCGGTCGCCTGCCGCTCGTGTCGCCACCAGCGTCCGCCTCGCACCCGGCGACCGGGCGCTCGTTGAGGATCCACAACGACGTGCTCCGGGGCGCGGCCTGAGCGATGGCGCGCTATCTCGTCACCGGCGGCGCCGGGTTCATCGGCTCGCACCTCGTCGACGCATTGCTCGTGGACGCGCACGAGGTGCTCGTGCTCGACGATTTCTCAACCGGAAAGGATGAGAACCTCGCGCCCGGCGCGCGCGTGCTGCGCGGCGATGTGGGGGATGCGGCGACGGTGCGCGCGGCGATGGCGGGGATGGAGGGGTGCTTCCACCTCGCCGCCGTCGCCTCCGTCGCGCGCGGCAACGAGGACTGGCCGGGCACGCATCGCGTCAATGTCGGCGGCACCGTCTCGGTGCTGGACGCGGCACGGGCCGAGGGGCGGCTGCCGGTGGTCTACGCGTCCTCCGCCGCGATCTATGGCGATACCGGCGAGGCGGTCGCGCACGAGGGGCTGAGGCCGGCGCCGCGCACGGCCTATGGCGCGGACAAGCTCGGCAGCGAGCAGCACGCCGCGGTCGGCGCGCTGGTGCACGGCGTGCCGTCCGTGGGGCTGCGCTTCTTCAACGTCTACGGGCCGCGGCAGGACCCGTCCTCGCCCTATTCCGGGGTGATCTCGATCTTCGCGCGGCGCATTGCCGAGGGGAACGGCGTCGCGGTGCACGGTGACGGGCAGCAGACACGCGACTTCGTCTACGTTGCCGACGTGGTGGCGCATCTGCGGGCGGCGATGCGGCGCGCCGCGGCGCAGGGCGGCGCGGGCGTGTTCAACGTGTGCACCGGGCAGGCGACCTCGATCCTGCAACTCGCGACGCTGCTCGGCGCCACGTCGATCACGCACGGCCCGGTCCGCGCCGGCGACATCCGCCATTCGCGCGGCGATCCGCGCCTGGCGGTCGAGCAACTCGGGGTCGCGGCGACGATTCCGCTCGCGGCCGGCCTCGCGACGCTGGGCAGCAAAGGTTGATGACAGTTTTGTGACGGTAAGCTAGCAGGTGCCGAGGGGGCACCATGCCGGCTTGGAATCGCACGCTCTTCCTGATGATCAACGCGCCGCCGCACGCGTCGCCGCCGCTGGTGCACGTGGCCTGGGTCCTGGCCACGAGCCCGATCCTGGTGGCGCCGCTGCTGCTCGTCGTCCTCTGGGTGCGGGGATCCCGGTCCCGTCGCGGCGGCCTGCTCGCGACGACGGCGGCGGCGCTGCTGGCGATCGGGATCAACCAGATCCTGGGGATGATCTACGTGGAACCGCGCCCCTTCGTGATCGGGCTGGGCCGGACGCTGATCCAGCACGCGCCCGACAATTCCTTCCCGAGCGACCACGCGACCCTGGTGTGGACGCTGATGGCGGGGCTGATCGCGACCGGGGCGGCGCCGGGCTGGGGCATCGCGATGGGGATTTACGGAATCGGCGTCGCCTGGGCGCGCATTTTCCTGGGCGTGCATTTCCCGCTCGACATGCTGGGCAGTGCCGGCGTCTCGGTCGCGGGCTGGGGGCTCGCGGTGCTGGCGATGCGCTGGCCGGTGCCGTGGCTGCTGCCGGCGGCGGAGGCGATCTATGAGCGCTCGATCGTGCTGCTGCGGCTGCCGCCCTCGCTGGTGCCGCGCGCCGCCACCGCGCCGGTCCCGGAAAACCGGTAGAGTCGCGCCGCGTTGTCGTGCAGCAACCCCCGCTGCTCGGAGGCCGTGTAGTCCGCAATGCCGTCGCGGAAGCCCGCGCAGATCTCGCGATACGTCATCGCGCGGCGACCGACCGGGTAGTCGGTCGCGAAGATCGCGCGCGCGGGCGTGAAGGCGTCGATGCAGGTGGCAAGCGTGGCGCGGTAGGAAGAAGGCGTGCGGTCCACGCCATAGGCGCCGTAGTTCGATAGTTTCAGATAGACGTTGGGCATCCGACCCATCGCGGCGAGGCCGTCGCGCCAGCGCGCGATGCCCGCCTCGTCGCGGTCCATGGGGCTCGAGCAGTGGTTCACCACGATGGTGAGCGCCGGCATGTCGGCGGCGAGCCGCGCCACCTCGCCGGTCTGATACGGGTTCATCAGCACTTCGAGCAGCAGTGAGCGGCGGGCGAGTTCGGCCGCGCCGCGCCGCCAGGCGGGATCGTCCAGGATGCCGGGGGGCGCCCATGCGCGCGCGGGATCCGGGTGCCAGCGGATCGTCTCGCGCACCCCGACCACGCCGGGTGTCTCGGTCAGCATGTCGAGGCGCAAAGCCACGTCCGGGACAGCAAGCGGAACCCAGCCGACGAGGCGCGCGGCGATGCCGGCGGGGCGCTTGAGAGCGGCGACCCAGCGCATCTCCTCGCCGGTGGGCGCCGCGCGGTCCCAGTGCGCCTCGACATAGACGGAGCCGGCGACGTTCTCGTCGCCGATATCGGCGAGATAGTCCTCGACGAGGTAGTTCCGCCGCAGGAACGAGAGGTCGCCGAGCGACTTCAGCGGCCCGTCGGGCTCCGTGAGCCAGGGATGACGGCCGAGCGAAAGGTCCCAGAGATGGTGGTGGGCGTCGAGAAGCGGGTGGTCGACGCGCACCGCTCAGTCGGCCGCCACCGCGATACCCTGGGCGCGGGCGGCGACGGCGGCGCCGAATGATTCGAAGATCCGCCGGGAGAGCTCGTCGCGCTCCCAGTCGTATTCCGGGTGCCACTGCACGCCGACGACGAAGCCCGGAGACTTGCCGCGCACGGCCTCGATGGTGCCGTCGGGCGCCGTGGCCTCGGCGACCAGCCCGTCGGCCAGGCGGTCGATGCCCTGGTTGTGCAGCGAGTTGACCAGGATGGCCGGGGACTGGGCGAGCCGGTGGAGCCAGCCGCCCGGTGTGACGGCGACGGTATGCGCCTTGCCCGTGCGCAGGCGGCCGTTGCCGGCCATCGGCGTCGCATGGTCCATGCGGTCCGGCAGGTCCTGCACGCGCTGGTGCAGCGAGCCGCCGAGGGCGACGTTGAGCTCCTGCAGGCCGCGGCAGATGGCGAGCACCGGCACGCCGGCGGCGATGGCGGCACGGATCAGCGGCAGCGTCGCGGCGTCGCGCGCGTGGTCCTCCGGCACGCCCTCCGGATGCGGGCGGCCGCCATAGCGGGCAGGTTCCACGTTGCTGCGGCTACCGGTGAGCATCAGCCCGTCGAGGCGGGCGACGATGCCGGCGGTGTCGGAACGTTCGCCGTTGGCCGGGATGAGGACCGGGATGCCGCCGACCACGAAATCGGTGGCGCGGACATAGGTGTCCGAGGCCGCGTGGTTCGGCATGCCGTAGGCGCCGAACAGCTTGGTGCAGCAGGAGATTCCGATCAGCGGCTTCATGTGGGTCCGGGAACAGAACTGATTTGCGCAATATCGGCGAACTCGGGGGCAAAAAGAAGACGAAATTGCTGCGATGCGACAGGTGCATGACGCCTGGACGGCGGCTGGCTGGGCCGGAGGCGATTGCCGACGCCGCGCGGGGCGGCGAGACTGCGTCCATGAACGACACGCTCGACGCGCGGCTGGACCGCGCCCTCGCCGCCCTTCCCCGCGCCTATCCCGGACCGGGCGGCGCCGTCGCCGTGCTGCGCGAGGGCGAAGTGCTCGCGCGCCACGCCTGGGGCTGGGCCAACGCGGAGCGGCGCGTGCCGTTCACGCCGAAATCCCTGTTCCGGATGTGCTCGATCACCAAGCAGTTCACCTGCGCCTCGGTGCTCGCGGCGTTTCCGGACCCGACGGCGCTGGATGACGCGATCGCGGCCCGGCTGCCTCGGCTCGCGGGGCCGAAGCCCAACGCGTTGCAGCTCGCGCACAACCAGTCCGGCCTGCGCGACTACTGGGCCGTCGCGATGCTGCACGGCTCGCCGGCGGAGGCACCGTTCGGGGATGCCGAGGCGGCGATGGTGACCGCGGGATCCCGGACGCTCCATTTCGCGCCGGGCACGCGCTCCTCCTACGTGAACCAGAATTTCCGCCTGCTCGGCGACGTGCTGGCGGAGCGCACGGGGCGCAGCCTCGCCGAGCATCTGCGCGGCATCTTCGACCGCGCCGGCATGGTGAGCGCGACCCTCGCCGCCGACACGCGCGCCCTGCCCGACGGCACCGAGGGCTATGAACAGATGAACCAGGGTGGACATCGCGTCGCGGTGAACCGGCTGATCTGGACCGGCGACGCGGGACTCGGCGCCTCGCTCGACGACATGATCGCATGGGAACAGCATATCGACGCGACGCGCGACGATGCCGGTTCGCTGTATCGGCGCCTGTCGGTGCCGGTCACGTTCGCGGACGGCCGGGCGGCCCCCTACGGGTTCGGCCTGGCGCGGGAGGAGGCGCTGGGACGGGCGGCCACCGGGCATGGCGGCGGCTTGCGCGGCTGGAGCAGCCACCGGCTCTACCTGCCGAAGGAGCGCATCAGCGTCGTCGCGATGCTCAACCACCTCTCCGACGCGAGGGCGGCGGCAATCGACGTGCTGGCCGCCGTCCTGGGCGAGGCCAAGCGGAAGGCCGATGCCTCCCTTCCCGCCCCCGCATGGCTCGGAAGTTACGTCGAGCCGGAACCCGGCATCGCCGCGCGGGTGGAGGCGGGCGAGCCGGGCCAGGTGAAGCTGCGCTTCGCCGCCTGGAGGCCCGAGACGCTCGATCTCAAGGCCGACGGCAGCGCCGGCGGCGGCGCGCGGGCGAGCCGGCTGGTGCCCACGCCGGAAGGCCTTCGGCTCGAGCGCCCCTCCGACAACCTGTTCTCGACGCTGGTGCCCGTGAAGCCGGGGGTGCGCGCCGATATCGTGGGGCGCTACCGTTGCGCGGAGCTGGACGCGGAACTGACCGTGACGGATGCCGGGGTACCCTACGCGGCGTTCTCGGGCTTCCTCGGCCAGGGGCGGATGGAACTGCTGGAACCCATCGGGGAGGATCTCTGGGCGATGCCGTGCCCACGGGCACTCGACCACTCGCCACCGGGCGACTGGACGCTTGCGGTACGACGCGACGGCGCGGGAAGCGTCGCGGGCCTCACGCTCGGGTGCTGGCTGGCGCGGGGGCTCGACTACCGGCGCGTCTGAGCCGCGCGCGGCACCCTATCCGCCGTTCGGCACCAGCGGCTTCTGCAGCTGCGGGTCCTTGAAGGCGAAGAGCGAGGGGTCGAAATGGCCCCCGAGCTCGACGTTGAACAGCGAGACCCGCGTCTCATTGCCCTGTGCGTCCACCAGCGACCATTGCCGCAGCGTGAGCGGGTCGGTGGCGAAGATCAGCGTCAGCGAGCCCTGGGTCGCATTGCCGGTGCGTACCAGGGTGATGTCGATCTCGCCCGGCTGCTGGAAGACGCGCGTCACCGTCACGTCGCCGGTGAGCGTGATCCTGGGCGCGAGCAGGATGCCGAGAGGCGTGTCGGAGACCCGGAAGGCTGAGGTCTGCGGCAGGGATTTGTCCACGTAGATCAGCCAGCCTCGCGCGGCCTGAAGCAGCAGCGGGCTCGGCGGATCGTACTGGAAGCGCATCTCGCCCGGACGCTGCAGCCAGGCGGTGCCGTTCGCCGTGTTGCCGTTGGGATCGATCTGCAGGAAGCGCGCCTTCAGGGTGTGGATGGCGTTGAGATAGGCTGCGACGCGCGTGACTGCCTGCTGCTCGGACGGAGTGAGCGGCTTCGGCGCCGGGGCGGCGGCCAGAAGCGGCGCGACCAGCAGCGGGAGCGCGAGGAAATGCCGACGGTTCATGCCTCGCATGTGGGCCGAAACCGCGGCGGAAGAAAGGTGCGGCCCGCGGATGGGCGATTTGTAAGCCGGCGTTACGCTCCGGCCGGCAACCGCCGGGCGGGGTGGAGCGGAGCACGGTTTCGTGCTGGAAAGCCTCCACGGCAAGGAGATCTTTGATGCGCATTGCGATGATCGGCGGCGGCTATGTGGGGCTGGTATCGGGCGCGTGCTTCGCGGCGTTCGGCCACGAGGTGGCGATCGTAGAGGCCGACGCGGCGAAGCTCGCCGCGCTTCGCGCTCGGCGGATGCCGATCTTCGAGCCCGGACTCGCGGAGCTGGTTGCGGAGCACGAGAGCCGCCTGCGGTTCATGGACTCGCTGCCGGAGGCCGTCGCGGGCGCCGAGGCGGTATTCATCGCGGTCGGCACGCCGACGCGGCGCGGCGACGGGCATGCCGACCTCTCCTATGTGTTCGCGGCGGCGGAGCAGGTGGCCAGGGCGCTGACGGCGCCGGCGGTGATCGTGACCAAGTCCACCGTGCCGGTCGGCACCGGCCGGCGGATCGCGCGGATCGCGGCGGAGGTGCGGCCGGACCTGGCAATCGATGTCGCCTCCAACCCCGAGTTCCTGCGCGAGGGCAACGCCATCGCCGATTTCATGCGGCCCGACCGCGTGGTGGTGGGCTGCGAGAGCCCGCGCGCGCGGGAGGTGCTGGGGCGCGTTTATGAGGCCGTCTCCGCGCCGCCGGTCTCGGCGCCGGTGCTGTTCACACGGCTGGAGACGGCCGAGCTGATCAAGTACGCGGCAAACGCGTTCCTCGCGATGAAGGTGACGTTCATCAACGAGATCGCTGACCTCGCCGAGCGCGTCGGCGCCGATGTCGGCGAGATCGCGCACGGGATCGGCCTCGATGCGCGGATCGGGCCGCGATTCCTGCAGGCGGGGCCGGGGTTCGGCGGCAGCTGCTTTCCCAAGGACACGCTGGCGCTGGTGCGCATCGCGCAGGAAGCCGGGGCGCCGACGCGGCTCATCGAGACCGTGGTCGCGGTGAACGACGCGCGCAAGGCGGCCAACGCGGCACGCGTGATCGCGGCGATGGACGGCGAGGTGCGTGGGCAGACCATTGCCGTCTGGGGCCTGACGTTCAAGGCAGAGACCGACGACATGCGCGACAGCCCGGCGCTGCCGCTGGTCGCGCGGCTGGAGGCGGACGGGGCGCGGGTGCGGGTTTTCGACCCGGAAGGGATGGAGCAGGCGCGGCCGCTGCTGCCCGGGCGGATCGCCTGGTGCGACAGCGCCCTGGCGGCGGCCGAGGGCGCGGACGCGCTGGTGTTGGTGACGGAGTGGAAGCAGTTCCGGGACGTCGCCCCCGCGGCGTTGGCCGGTGCGATGCGCGGGCGGGTCGTGGTCGACCTGCGCAACCTGCTGGACGCCGCCTCCCTGCGCACGGCGGGGTTCACGGTCCGGGGTGTGGGCGGAGGCTAGACCCGGCCGCGTGCCGCGGGCACTGATGCACCAGCCATGACCTGCAGGCATTGACGCACTGCACAAAAATCTCATCCCCTTTTGATCTCGCTCAAATCAATGAGCGGGTGGCGGGGCCATAGAGGTTCCGTTCCAGCCATCAGGGAGAGAACACATGGCCGACTACCTTCCCTGGCTCGCCAGTGCGAGCCGCCGCCGTTTCCTGCAGTTTTCCGGGGGCGGGCTCGCGATCGCGGCACTCGGCTTCGCGATGGAGTCCCCGGTCGACGCCGCTTCTGCCGCGCCGATCAAGCTCGACATGAAGATCGTCACCGGCAAGATGATCCACCGTCCGGGCTGGCCGCAGTACGAGCCGGGCGACATGAAGCTGCCGGCGAATCACCTCGTCGAGATGACCGTGCGCTGCTTCGACGACGGAAACGCGCAGATCCCGGGCGGCTACAACAAGGTTTCCGGCACGACCAACGACAAGATGCGCCTGATCAAGGGCACCGCGGAACATCTTGGCGCCGGGAAGCTGGTGCACGAGATCCCCGTGAAGGATGTCGCGCACACCTTCACCGTGAACGGCGAGAAGTTCTTCATGAACGTGCCGATGCCGGTGCTCTCGACGGTGGTCTTCCAGTTCAAGACGCCGGCGCCCGGAAAGTACGCCTGGCAGTGCATGGCCGCCTGCGGCACCGGTTCGGGTGGGTGGGCCGGTCCGATGATGACGGACGGCTGGATGCAGGGTTTCATTACCGTAACCTGACCGATCAGCCTCTGCTGAGCGCCAGCGGACGCCCCCAGCGTCCGCTGGCTTTTTTTGTGGCGTCGGCGCAACCGGCCGATCGATGCCCGGGCGCGCCGCCCGGACCGCTTCAGACTTGGTTCGTCGAAATCAGGTGCGCGAGATCCCTCGCAATGCCTGCGAGATCGATATCCGACCGCTCCAGGCCGGTGATCGAATACGCCGGCGCGCCCTCCCGGTTGAAGACATAGGTCAGGGCCGTGTGGGTCACGGCGTATTTCTCGGGATTGGACGAGGGATGCACGCTGTAACGGGCACCCATGCGCGCGGCCACTGAGGCCAACTCGGCCCCTGTGCCGCGCAGCCCCACGAGGTTGGTGTGGCTGAACTTGCTCAGGTAGCTCCTGAGCACCGACAGCGTGTCGCGCCCGGGATCGACGGTGACGAACAGGAAACGGATGTCCGCCGCCTTCGGCCCGAGCCGGTGGAAGACCCGCACCGCATTGTTCAGCGTGAGCGGGCACATGTCCGGGCAGTTGGTGTAG
>JAJYFW010000481.1 GCA_021785335.1 Pseudomonadota bacterium | reverse complement strand
TGACAAGATCGCCCTTCGTGAACTGCTTGAGAAGGGTTCGGACGCCGGTTTTCTGCGCGAGATGATCGGCTTTGCGGCGCAGCGGCTGATGGAACTGGAGACCGAGGAGCTCTGTGGTGCGGCGCAGCTGGGCCGGATCGGTCCCGGCGATGCGGGTGAGTGCGCGCAGAGAGGAGATGATGCTCCGGCGACGTTCGTTCGTGAGATCGCTCCACGAGGCGACGAGCGCGATGGCTTCCGCAACGGTTGGTGCCGCGGGTGGAACATCGCCCCGACCCGGATGTTGAGTGTGTTCAGTCACTGTCGCGCCGTGGAACCGGCGCAGGGCGCTCCGCAGTTCCGATGCCGGGAAAGATTCCGAGCGCTTCGTGCAGGAGTTCTTCCACGAACCGCGAGAACGTGCCCGCCTTCGGATAGCGTCCCCCGATCGGTTCGTTCCTGAATGAGATCCACAGCGAGGCGCAGCACGTCACCGCGAAGTCCGCCGGGTCCGACATCTCCCGGCGCCCGTATCTTGTGCCCGCCACGTCCTGCTCGATCGAATAGGCCCCACGGTCCCCCACCGCCAGCAGCAGTCGGCACAGGGCGCGGAGACGCCGGGTCGCTCCGCGCCGGATCACCCCCACGCCGCGCGTTGGCGTTGCATGCGCCGCCGATGCTACGTGCCAGCCTCCTTCGACAATCCGCTTCGCCAAAAGGCTTCGACCTCGAACGGTCATCCGCGCATTCTCATGGACGTTCTCCGGTCAGGGTCGGCGCTTCGTAACCCCAACCCCGTCCCCAAGCCCCGTGCGAGTAACCTTCATCGTTTCGACATCTGGCGCCACGGCGACGCCGTCGAGATCGAGCACGAGCTGCCCCGGCGCTGCGCGGGAGCGTGTGTCGCGCTGCTGCCGGGCCCGTCCCCGACGCGAGCCGTGGCGGCGCTGCACCGCATCCGCCTCGCGCTGCGCCTCGGCCAGTTGCCGCCGCGCGAACAGCGCCGCCTTCGCCGCCCGCGCCGCCTCCTCATGGATCACAATCCGCGCCGGATACTCCGGGCAGAGCCGCGCCCGCTCGGCCGCGTCGAGCCGCCAGGGCTCATGCACCAGCGCCCCCGCCACCGCCGCCAGCTCCGGTACATGAAGCCGGATGAACCGGCCCGCCGGGTCCTGGTCGAATCCCTGCTTGACCGGCGAATACACCCGCACCGTGTTGATCCCGGTCTCGCCGGACTGCATCTGGCATTGCGGCCAGTGGATTCCCGGCTCGTAATCGGTGAACAGCCGCGCCAGCACCAAGCCGCTCTCCTGCCAGGGCAGGAACAGGTCATGGCTGGCGAACGACATCAGCATCGCCCGCATGCGGAAGTTGATCCATCCATGCGCCGCGAGGTAGCGCATCGCCGCATCGATGAAGGGATACCCCGTCCGCCCCTCCGCCCAGGCGGCGAGGCGCGCCGGGTCGGCGGGCGGCCGCATTCCCTCGTAGATCCGGGCAAAGGGCCGCCACTCCGCCTCCGGCTCGGCCTCCAGCTTCTGGATGAAATGGCAATGCCAGTGCAGCCGGGCGATGAACGAGCGCAGCGCCGCCCCCCAGCGGCTGGCCGCCGGCACCTCGCGCTGCCGCCGCCAGGCCGCCTGCGCCGCCTCGCGGATCGAGACGCAGCCATAGGCGAGATAGGGCGAAAGCCGCGAGCACGCCGCCTCGCCCGACACCGGTGATGACATCGCCCTAGTATAATCCTCGCCCCTGCTGGCGAGGAACGAGCCCAGCGTTTCGAGAGCCGCCGCCCGCCCCGGCGCCTGGCCATGCCGCAACCCGTCCGGCGCGATGCCGAGTGCCGCCGCCGCCGGCACGCCTCCGGCAGCGAGTCCCTCCGGCAGCGCCGCCCAGGCGATGCCGCGTGGCTGCGGCAGCCAAGGTGCCGCCATCATCCGGTCCCAGTGCGCCGCCCAGCGGTCGCGATCCAGCGCCGGGCCACGAATCACGCCGAACTGGCGCAGCTCGGTCCACGCCACCCCCTGCGCCCGCGCCCAGCGCCGCACCGCCCGGTCCCGCGCATGGGTCCAGCGATTGCCCGTCTCCTCGTGCGACCACAGGGCGAACCCGCCGAGCCGCCGGCGCAGCGCCTCCAGCACCTCGATCGCGGGGCCGACGCACACCAGAAGCCGCCCGCCCGCCGCCGCGATCGCCGCCGCCAGATCCTCGATGCAGCCGGCAAGGAACGCATATTGCCGGTGCGAGACATCCGGCAGCCGCCAGTATTCCGGCTCGACGATCACCAGCGGCAGCACGGTGCCCGCAGCAGAAGCCGCCGTCAGCGCCGCGTGATCGGCAAGCCGCAGGTCGCGCTTGAACCAGACAACCGAAACACCCGTTCCCATGCCGCCCGAAATAATCGCCCGCGCCGATCGGACAAGACGCGGCGGACCAGACGAACCGCTCAGGCGCGCAGCAGCCCGCCCATCGGCGCAATCGCCGCACTCTCGGGGAAAATCCGCGCGAGCGCCTGCGGCCCCAGCCCGAACTGCGCCGCCAGCACGCCCTTGGCTAGCGCGCGCAGATCCGCCGTCGGCGCGAGGTCGCGGTTTTGGAACAGCTGCCTGTCCTTCAGTCCCGGCCAGGTCGCCAGCACCCGCCCGCCCTGCACCGCGCCGCCGGCAAGGAACGCGACCGTCGCGGTGCCATGATCGGTCCCGCGCGTGCCGTTGATCCGCGCGGTGCGGCCGAATTCGGTGATCACCAGCACCGCGGTCTTCGCCCAGGCCACGCCCAGTGCCGCTTTCAGCGCCGCCACCCCGCGATCGAGGCCGCCGAGCGGGCCGGGCAGCAACTGCATCTGGTTGACATGCGTATCCCACCCTTCGAG
>JAJYFW010000021.1:10568-11056 GCA_021785335.1 Pseudomonadota bacterium | reverse complement strand
GCACGTGACCATCATCCTGGTGACGCATGAGGCGGACATCGCCGCCTATGCGCAGCGTGTCGTGACCATGCGTGACGGGTACATCGAGTCCGACGAGCGGCACGCGGCCTTCACGGCGAGCCCGCCCGCTTCGCCGCCGCTCCCGGCCGTGGCCGCGCCAGGCGTCCGGTTCGCGCTCGCCTGGGGCTTCGCGCGCATGATCGTCGTCGCGGCGGTGCAGGCGCTGGCGCGCAACCGCATGCGTTCCGCGCTGACCATGCTCGGTGTCTTCATCGGTGTCGGCGCCATCATCGCCATGGTCGCGGTCGGGCAGGGGGCCAACGAGGCCGTCCGCCAGCAGATCGCAAGTCTCGGCACCAACCTGCTGGTCGTGCTGCCCGGGGCCTCAACCGCCGGTGGCGCGCGGGCGGGGTTCGGCAGCGCATCGACCCTCACCGTGGCCGATGCACAGGCGATCGCGCGCGAAGATCCCGCGGTGGGGCGGGTCA
>JAJYFW010000021.1:0-10558 GCA_021785335.1 Pseudomonadota bacterium | reverse complement strand
GACGACGAGCATCCAGGGCGTCAGTGCGTCCTACCCGGACATGACCAACTGGCGCGTGGCCGCGGGCCGGATGTTCGGCGCGCAGGACGAGGACAGCGCCGCGCTCGTCGCCGATATCGGGCAGACGGTCTACCGCCAGCTGTTCCCGGCCGGCGAGAGCCCGGTGGGCGCCGTCATCCAGGTCAAGGGTACGCCGCTGCGCGTGGTCGGGCTGCTCGCCGCCAAGGGGCAGACCGCATTCGGTCAGGACCAGGACGACGTCATCCTGATCCCATTCCCGACGGCCGAGCGCCGGGTGCTCGGCGTCGCGTCGCCGTCGCAACAGACCGCCCCGCTCAACTGGGCCTATCCGTCCTGGCCAAATCCCTATGGCCTGCAGCCGAAGCTGACCGGCTACGTCAACCAGTTGTTCGTCCAGGCGGCGAGCCCTGGCGCCGTCGACGCGGCGCTGCGGCAGGTCACGCAGACACTCGCGGCGCGCCATGGCAACCGCGATGCCAAGGTCCAGGATTTCTCCGTCCACAACCTCAGCCAGATCGCCGAGGCCGCGCAGGGAAGCAGCCGGATCATGGCCTGGCTGCTCGCCGCGGTGGCGTCAATCTCCCTGCTCGTCGGCGGCATCGGGATCATGAACATCTTTCTCGTCTCGGTGACCGAGCGCACGCGCGAAATCGGCCTGCGCATGGCTATCGGGGCTCGGCGGCTGCACGTGCTGTTGCAGTTTCTCACCGAGGCCGTGATCCTCAGCATCACGGGCGGGCTCGCCGGGATCATGCTCGGCGCCGCCGCGTCGGAGGCGATCACCGTCATCGCCGGCTGGCGCGCGCCGCTCTCGCCGCTGGCGGTGTTGGGCGGGTTCGGCTTCTCGGCCGTCGTCGGCATCTTTTTCGGCTACTACCCGGCCCGGAAGGCGGCGCGGCTGAACCCGATCGAGGCGCTCCGGTATGAGTAGGGGGGCACCCAGGGGCCGGCAGGCGCCGCTTGCCGCGCGGGAGCCTCGCTGTGCCGCTCCATCCGAGCTTGACCGGCATCAAGCCCAATGGCTACGCATGACGCGAGCAATCCCGCCGACGGAACGGAGCAGCTCGTGAACGTCAAGCACGAGCACCAGATCAACTTCTGGTACATCATCGCCGCCCTGTTGGCGGTGATGCTGATCCAGGAGCTGCGCTTCCCGTCGAACCCCATCAAGACCATCCCTTACAGCGAGTTCGAACAACTCGTCAGCCAGGGCAAGATCACCGACGTCGTCGTCGGCACCACCACCATCACCGGCACCTACAAGACCCCCGAACCCGCGGGCAAGCCGGAGCCGGGCCAGGCGGCCGCGCCGCCCGCGCAACAATTCCAGACCTACCGCGTCCCGGCGGATCTCGCCGCCCGCCTCACCAAGGACAAGATCAGCTTCTCGGGCGAGCCTCCGCCCGGCCTGCTCGTCACCGCGCTCGGCTGGATCATCCCCTCGGTGGCCTTCGTGCTGCTCTGGCTGTTCCTCGTGCGCCCCATGGCCGGGGGCGGGATGGGCGGCATGATGGCGATCGGCCGCAGCAAGGCCAAGGTCTTCGTCGAGAAGGACATCAAGGTCCGCTTCGCCGACGTCGCCGGCGTCGACGAGGCGAAGGAGGAGCTGAGCGAGGTCGTTGCCTTCCTAAAGGATCCCGACAAATACAGCCGTCTCGGCGCGCATATCCCGAAGGGCATCCTGCTCGTCGGCCCTCCCGGCACCGGCAAGACCCTGCTCGCGCGCGCCGTCGCCGGCGAGGCGGGGGTGATGTTCTTCTCCATTTCCGGCGCCGAGTTCGTCGAGATGTTCGTAGGCGTCGGTGCCGCGCGCGTGCGCGACCTGTTCGAGCAGGCGCGGCAGAACGCGCCCGCCATCGTCTTCATCGACGAGCTCGACGCGCTCGGCCGTGCCCGCGGCAGCCTGCTCCCCGGCGGCGGCCACGACGAGAAGGAGCAGACGCTCAACCAGCTTCTCAGCGAGCTCGACGGCTTCGATCCCACGAGCGGCGTCGTCCTGCTCGGCGCCACCAACCGCCCGGAAATCCTCGACCCCGCGCTGCTGCGCCCCGGCCGCTTCGACCGCCAGATCCTGGTGGATCGGCCTGACAAGAAGGGCCGCGTCGACATCCTCGCGGTGCACATCAAGAAGATAAAGCTGGCGCCTGAGGTTTCCATTGCCGAGATCGCCGGCCTCACGCCCGGCTTCACCGGCGCCGATCTCGCCAACCTGGTCAACGAGGCGGCCCTGCTCGCCACCCGCCGCGGTGCCGATGCCGTCACGTACGAGGATTTCGTCCGCGCCATCGAGCGCATCGTCGCCGGCCTCGAAAAGCGCAACCGGCTGCTCATCCCGCACGAGCGCGACATCGTGGCGCACCACGAGATGGGCCACGCGCTGGTCGCGATGTCGCTGCCGCAGGTCGACCCGGTGGAGAAGGTCTCGATCATTCCGCGCGGCATCGCCGCCCTCGGCTACACGATGCAGCGCCCGACCGAGGACCGCTTCCTCATGGACCGCGCGGAGCTGATGAACCGCATGACCGTACTGCTCGGCGGCCGCGCCGCGGAGAGCCTGTTCTACCCGGACGTTTCCACCGGCGCCGCCGACGACCTCGCCAAGGCCACCGAGATCGCGCGCAGCATGGTGCTCCGCTTCGGCATGGACCCGAAGCTCGGCCAGGTCGCCTACGAGACGGAAAGCGCGCCCTTCCTCGGCGGCGTGGCCAACGCCGACTGGCGCCCACGCCGTTACGGCGAGGAAACGGCCGACGCGATCGACACCGCGGTGCGCGCGCTGATCGACGACGCGTTCCACAGGGCGGTCGCCATCCTCACCGACAACCGCGCGCTGCTCGACCAGACGGCGAAGGAATTGCTCGAGAAGGAAACCTTCTCCGCCGACGACCTCAAGCGCGTCGCCGCCGGTCTCGCCCACCCCGCGGCTCCCGCGCCGGAAGCCGCCGCCGCGGGCACCTGAGCCGCCGCCTTCAGCGCGTCGCGCGCCGCGCCGCCGCCACCGGCGGCGGATGCCGCAGCAGCCGCGCGTGGCCGTTCAACACGTGCTGGCGCATCGCCGCCGACGCTGCCGCGGGGTCGCGGGTCGTCAGCGCCGCCACGATCTCGCGATGCTCCTTCTGCGAGGCGGGCGTGCCCAGCCCCTCGTTGAAGTTGCGCCGCCGCAGCAGGTGCATGCGGTCCATCGCCTGGCGATAGAACTCGGTCAGCGTCGCGTTGCCGGCCAGCACCACCAGTCGGTCGTGGAAGGCGATGTTGAGCGGGAAATACCGCGCCATGTCCCCCGTCGCCGCCACCCCGGCGAGGCGGTCCAGCCATTCCCGCAGCTCGGCCGCGATCGCCGGCGTCACTTTCGGTGCCAGCAGCCTTCCCGCCATCTCGTCCAGCGTCGCGCGCAGCTCGTAGAGCTCCTGCGCCTCGGGCTCGGCGATCTCGCGCACGAACACGCCGCGGTTTTTCTCGAGCCTGACCAGCCCTGCCGCTTCCAGCGCCCGCAGCGCCTCGCGCACCGGCGCGCGGCTGACGCCGAAGCGCTGCGCGAAATCCACCTCGTTGAGCTTGTCGCCGGCGACCAGCGCGCCCTGCTTGATCAGTCCGATGATCTCCTCGCGTACCAGGTCAGAGACCGACCTCGTCTGGAGGATCTTGAGCGGCGTGAGCGGTTCCATCCGTCGATTTATGCCTGGGGTTGCGTTCGGGCGCCATCTTTGCCTAAATGTCGACAATATACAAACTTTGGGGGAAGGGTCCTTGCCCGACCACACGCAAGCCGCCGGCACCGTGGCCCCGCCGCCCGTTACGCTGCTGCTCGCGTGTCACCTCGCCGCGGCGCGGCCCGAAGCGCTGCCGAAGCCCGTGCGCCACGAGGCCGCGCGCACCTTCGTCAACTGGCTCGGCTGCGCCGTCGGCGGCTGCCGGCACGAGGCGGTCGACGCGGCACTCGCCGCCCTCTCGCCGTTCTCCGGGCGGCCCACGGCCTCGGTGCTCGGCCGCAATGAAAAGCTCGATCCCCTGCACGCGAGCCTGGTCAACGGCATCGCCTCGCACGTGTTCGACTTCGATGACACGCATCTGCGCACCGTGATCCACCCCGCCGGGCCGGTTGCCGGTGCGCTGCTCGCCTTCGCCCAGCACCAGCCCATGAGCGGGCGGGACTTCGTCAACGCGCTTGTGTTGGGCGTCGATGTCGAATGCCGCATCGGCAACGCCGTCTTCCCCGAGCACTACGATGTCGGCTGGCACATCACCGGCACCGCCGGCGTGTTCGGCGCCGCAGCCGCCATCGGCAAGGTGCTGGGGCTGGACGCGGAGCGCATGGCATGGGCGCTCGGCCTCGCCGCCAGCCAGCCCGTCGGCCTGCGCGAGATGTTCGGCAGCATGACCAAGAGCTTTCACCCCGCCCGCGCGGCGCAGAACGGCATGACCGCGGCGCTGCTGGCGGCCAGCGGCTACACCAGCTCGACGGCGGCGCTCGAGGCGAAACGCGGCTGGCTCAACGTGCTCAGCACCCGCCACGATCCCGCGAAGATCACGGACGCGCTCGGCGAGCGCTACGAAATCCTCGCCAACACCTACAAGCCCTTCGCCTGCGGCATCGTCATCCACCCCACCATCGACGGCTGCCTGCAACTGCGCGCGAAGGGCATCGACGCCGGCGCGATCGAGGCCGTCACGCTCAAGGTGCATCCGCTGGTGCTGGAGCTCACCGGCAAGACCGAGCCGCGCACCGGGCTCGAGGGCAAGTTCAGCATCTATCACGCCGCCGCCGTGACCCTCGTCGAGGGCGATGGCGGCGAGGAACAGTTCAGCGACCGCGCGGTGGCGGACCCCACTGTCGTCGCCCTGCGCCGGCGCGTCACCGCGGTGCTCGACCCCGCCCTGGCCCCCGACGCCGCTCACGTCGCCGTGACGCTGGCCGACGGTTCGCGCGCGGAGCTTCACGTCGCGCACGCGATCGGCAGCATCGCGCACCCGATGACCGATGCTGATCTGGAACGGAAATTCCTCGCCCTCGTCGGCCCGCACCTGGGCGAGGCGCGGGCGCGGCATCTGCTGGATCTCGCCTGGCGGATCGGGTCGCTGGACTCGGCCGCCACCGTCGCCGAGGCAGCAAGTCCCTGACCGCGCGACAAGCAAACACACGAAGAACGAACAGGAGAACGTCCATGAGCCAATCGAGCCGGCCCCTGCCACGACATACGATCCTGGCACGCATCGACCGCCTGCCGCCGTCACGCCACATGCTGGGCCTGGTCGCGCGGATCGCCTCGGGCGGCTGGTTCGAGTTCTACGAGCTGTTCATGCCGGGCTTCATCTCGCTCGGCCTGGTCAAGGCCGGCATCTTCGCAGCCAAGCCCGGCAGCCTGTTCGACACGCGTCTCTTCGCGAGCTTCCTCGCGACCTTCTTCCTCGGCATGTTCATCAGCACGATCGCGTTCAGCTTCGTCTCCGACCGGCTGGGGCGGCGCGCGATCTTCGTCTACTCGATGATTGTCTATTCCATCGCCCAGCTCATCATCGCCTTCCTCTCCGACCCGGGACTCATCGACCTGATGCGCTTCATCGCCGGCCTCGCCGTCGGCATGCAGCTCATCAACAACGACAGCTACATCACGGAGTTGACCCCGCGCTCGACCCGCGGGCGCTACATGACGGCGGCCTACATCTTCGTGCTCACCGCCGTCCCCGTCGCCGCTTTCCTCTCCGCATGGCTGGTGCCCGCGGCCCCGCTCGGCATCGCCGGCTGGCGCTGGGTGGTGGCGATCGGCGCCGTGGGCGGCATCCTGGTGCTGTTCGTGCAGCGGGGCCTGCCGGAATCGCCGCGCTGGCTCGAGGTCCACGGCCGCTACGATGAAGCCGACCGAGTCGTCTCGATGATCGAGGCCGGCGTGCGCGCCGAGCTCGGCCGCGAGCTGCCGGTGCCAAGCGCCGACACGCCGGAGGCGGAGACGGCGGCAGGGCATTGGACGGAGATGTTCTCCTCCTTCTACCTGCCGCGAACCATCATGATCTCGATCTTCCAGTTCGCCCAGACCATCGCGGTGTTCGGCTTCACCGCCTTCGCGCCGATCCTGCTCGTCAAGAAGGGCTTCACCATCATCCACTCGCTCGACTACACGGCGATGATCGTGCTCATCGCGCCGATCGCGGCGGCGCTTGCCAGCTACTTCTCGGAGAAGATCGAGCGTAAATTCCAGCTCGTCGGCAGCGCGCTGCTCATCGCCATCGCCGGCATGGTGTTCGCCAACGCTCACGACGTCGTCACCGTGATGATCAGCGGCGCCCTGATCGCGCTCGGCAACAACTGGCTGATCGCGATCTTCCACCCCTACGCCGCGGAACTGTTCCCGACACGCATTCGCGCCCGCGCCGTGGGCTTCACCTTCTCCTGGAGCCGCATCAGCTCGATCTTCATCGGCTACTGGGTGGCCAGCCTGCTCGCCGCCTTCGGCCCGCCGGGTGTCTTCGCCATGAGCGGCGTCGCGATGGCGGCCATCGTCATCGCCATCGGCGCCTTCGGCCCGCGCACCAATGGCCGCGCCCTCGAAGTCCTCTCTCCCTGACACCCGAGCAAGGGCACGCGACGTGAAAATCGGAATCCTCGACGGCGACGATATCGGCCACGAGATCGTCCCCGTCACGGTCGAGGTGATGAAGGCGGCGGCGGCGAAGGCCGGGCTTGCCGTGGAATGGGAACAACTGCCCATCGGCCGGCGGGCCTACGACACGCTCGGCACCACGCTGCCGGAAGACACGCTGCCCCGGCTCGAGGCGATGGCGGGCTGGATCCTGGGCCCGATCGGCCACATGGCCTACCCGAAGGTTCCGGAGGCGATCAATCCGCACCCGATCCTGCGCAAGCATTTCGACTTGTTTGCGAACATCAGGCCGGCGAAGTCCTACACCACGCTGCCGTGCCTGCATCAGGGCGTGGATCTCGTCATCGTGCGCGAGAACAACGAGGGCTTCCAGCCGGACCGCAACGTCGTGGCCGGCTGCGGCGAGTTCCGCCCGACACACGACGTCACCATCTCGGTGCGCGTCATCACCCGCGCCGGCTCCTCGAAGGTGGCGCGCGCCGCCTTCGAGCTTGCGCGCGCCCGCCGTGGGCATCTCACCGCCGTGCACAAGGACACGGTCTTCAAGCTCGGCTGCGGCATGTTCGCCGAGGAGTGCCGCAAGCTCGCGAAGGAATACCCGGACGTCACCTACGACGAGGCGATCGTCGACACCTTCGCCATGCGTCTGGTGATGACGCCGCAGCGCTACGACGTGGTCGTCACCACCAACATGTTCGGCGACATCCTTACGGACGAGGCGGCGGGCCTGGTCGGCGGGCTCGGCATGGCCGCCGGGCTCTCCGCGGGGCCGCGCCACGCCATGGCGCAGGCCACCCACGGCTCGGCGCCGGACATCGCCGGGCGCAACATCGCCAACCCCTACGCCATGGTCATGTCGGGCAAGATGCTGTTCGACTGGCTCGGCCGCCACCACAGATCGGAGCCGGCGCTCGCCGCCGGCGCCATGATCGGCCGCGCCGTGGAACACGTCGTCGAGCACCGCCTCTCGCTCACGCCCGACCTCGGCGGGGAGGGCACCACCACCGCGATGGCGGAGGCGATCATCGGCCATCTCGGCATCTGATCCCGACATCTGATCCCGGCATCCGGTGCATGGCTGCGCTTCGTTGCATGCGCCGCCCGTCCGGGCTCATAAGCGCTCCTCGTTTCCGGCCCGGACCGCCCGCGCAAGGCGGCCGCACCAATGAGGAGAAACCTGCCCATGCGCGTCGGCGTGCCCAAGGAAATCAAGGACCGCGAGGATCGCGTCGGCCTGATCCCGTCCTCCGTCTCGGAACTCGTGGGGCACGGCCACGAGGTGCTGGTTCAGCAGGGCGCGGGGCTCGGCTCGGGCGTCACCGACGCTGACTATGTCCGCGCCGGCGCCCGCATCGTGCCCGACGCGGAGACGGTCTGGAGCGATGCCGAGATGATCGTGAAGGTGAAGGAGCCGCTGGCCCCGGAGCGCGCTCGCCTGCGCCCCGGCCAGGTGCTGTTCACCTACCTCCATCTTGCTCCCGATCCCGAGCAGACGAAGGATCTGGTCGCCTCCGGCGCCACCTGCATCGCCTATGAGACGGTGACGGACGCATCGGGTGGCCTGCCGTTGCTGATGCCGATGTCCGAGGTCGCGGGCCGCATGGCGGTCCAGGTCGGCGCGCACTGCCTGGAGAACGCGATGGGCGGGCGTGGCGTGCTGCTCGGCGGCGTGCCGGGCGTGCCGCCGGCGGACGTGCTGATCCTCGGCGGCGGCGTCTCCGGCACCAACGCCGCGATGATGGCGATCGGCATGGGCGCCTCGGTGACCGTGGTGGACCGCTCGGCGACCGTGCTGCGCAACCAGGTCGCGCGCTTCGGCGAGCGCGTGCGCACGGTCTTCTCCACCCGCGACGCGATCGCGGAACTGGTCGCTCGCGCCGACCTCATCATCGGCACGGTGCTCATCCCCGGCGCCGCGGCGCCCAAGCTCGTCACCCGCGCCATGCTCGGCACGATGAAGCGAGGGGCGGCCATCGTCGACGTTGCCATCGACCAGGGCGGCTGCACGGAGACCTCGCACGCCACCACCCATTCGGCGCCGACCTACATCGTGGACGGTATCGTGCATTATTGCGTGGCCAACATGCCGGGCGGCGTGGCCCGCACCTCCACCTTCGCGCTGAACAACATGACGCTGCCCTTCGTGCTGGCGCTCGCCAACAAGGGCTGGCGCCAGGCCCTCAGGGACGACCCGCATCTCTGCGCCGGCCTCAACGTCCATGCCGGCCACGTCACCTACAAGGCGGTGGCGGACGCGCTCGGCCTCGCCTGGCAGGACCCGAAACAGGCCCTCGCCGCCTGAACGGCCGCGGGCCGGCGAGGCTTTCAGGCGGCTTTCACGGGACCGGCGTTTTGCGCAAGCCAGAACGCCGCGCCCGGTGATGGCCGCTTGATCAGGCGGCCCTGAAAACGCCGCATCGGCATCCCATGTTGCGTTGCAGCAACCGGAGCCTGTTCGCGATGCCCGAACCCCGCCCGACCGCCACCTTGGCGCGCTACGATGTGATGGCGATCCTCTTCCACTGGATGACCGCGATCCTGATCGGTGCCGTCTACGCACTCGGCCAGCTCCGCTTCATCGGCGGGCGCGGCAGTGCGCTGATGCACTGGATGGAGAGCACCCATTACGCCCTTGGCATCGCCGTCGGCGCCGTTGTGGTCCTGCGGCTCGTCTGGCGTGCCGCCCGGAAGGCACCGGAACACGAGCAGGGGCTGATGGGCCTCGCCGCCTATGCCGGCCACATCGTCCTCTACGTGCTGATGATGGCCACGGTTGCGCTCGGCATCCTGGCCGAATGGCGCGGCGGCCACGCGATCTCCTTCTTCGGCCTGTTCCAGGTGCCGGCGCTGATCAACCTGTCGTTCCTCTCGCGCCACACGCTGCTCTCGATGCACGAGTTCGCCGCCAACGGCATCGTCATCGTGGTCGGGCTGCACGCCGCCGCCGCGCTCCTGCACCACTACGTGCTGCGCGACGAGGTCCTGCACCGGATGATTCCGCTCAACCTGCAGGTGCCGCGTTCGCGCCGCGTCACCTACTGGGTGGAGCACGCCCGCCGCATGCTGCGTGACGCCCTGCCGCTGTAGCCGGCTCGATGTAACCGGCCCCATGAAACGGGGCCGATCCGGCCGCTCGGCAACCCCGCGCGGCTACATCACCATCCGCCGCCGCGCCTCGGCGAGGCACGACTCCCGGTCCGCCTCCGCCCCGCCCGCCAGCCACCAGGTCTCGATCTCGCGCAGCAGTTCGCCCATCGCGCGCCCGCCGGCGATCCCCAGCGCCTCGAGGTCGCGCCCATGCAGCGGAAAAGGCGCGACCTGCTCGCTCCCCGCCATCGCCATCGTCGCCGCGTCGGCGTCGGCCAGGACCAGCCGCCCGAGCACCACGTCGCGCCCCAGCGTCGCGATCGCCGCCCGCAGCGCCCGCCGCGCCGCCGCCGGCGCCGGCCCCGCGACCAGCGCTGCGAGCCGGTCGCGCTCCGCCCCCGAAAGCCGGAGTCGCGCGGCCACCTTTCGCGCCGAGTCTGCCGCGCCGGCGCCGCCGATCAGCCCCGCGAGCCGCACCAGCGCGTCGCCCTTTTCCGGCGCCTTGCCCACCGCCTCCGGCAGCACCGCCGCCAGCACGCCCGTCGCGCGCATCATCTCGAGTGCCGCGGCCGGGGAGGGGGTCGCGAGCAATCCGCGGATCTCCCGCCACACCCGCTCCGGGGCCAGCCGCGCCAGTCCCGGCACGCCGTCGCGTATCGCCGCGAGAGTCGCCGCGTCCGGCGCCACCCGCCCAAACCGCGCGTGAAAGCGGAAGAAGCGCAGGACGCGCAGATAATCCTCGGCGATGCGCGACGCCGGATCGCCCACGAAACGAATCCGCCCCGCCGCAAGATCCTCGCGCCCGCCGTGGAAGTCGAACACGTTGCCATCGCGGTCCATCGACATCGCGTTGA
>JAJYFW010000480.1 GCA_021785335.1 Pseudomonadota bacterium | reverse complement strand
ACGGCGGACCGCGGCGTGGTGTTCCAGCGCTATTCGGTGTTTCCGCATCTGAGCGTGCTCGGCAATGTGGTGCTGCCGCTGGAGATCGCGGCGGCACCGCTGCTCGGGCGGCTGTTCGGCGCGGCGCGGCGGCGGGCGGAGGCGCGGGCGCGGACGCTGCTGGAGGAGGTGGGGCTCGGGCATGCGGCGTCGCTCTATCCCGCGCAACTGTCGGGCGGGATGCAGCAGCGGCTGGCGCTGGCGCAGGCGCTGATCCTGAAGCCGCGCGTGCTGCTGCTGGATGAGCCGTTCAGCGCGCTCGATCCGGGCACGCGGGCGGATATTCACGGGCTGATGCGGCGGCTCTGGGAGGAGACGCGGATGACCGTGGTGATGGTGACGCACGACATCAGCGAGGCGTTCCGGCTGGGCACGCGGGTGCTGGTGTTCGAGCGGCCGGAGCCCGACGATCCGGCGCGGGGGGCGCGGATCACCCATGACATTCCCGTGCGGCGCCGGGCGCCGCGCAACGGGCCGGGGGACGACCCCGCGGCCGGGACGATCGCCCGCGAGGACGGCCTCGCTAACATCGCGTGAGGGAATGATGGACAATCTCGATACGATGACGCCGGAGCAGTATCGCGCGCGCTACG
Source organism: Pseudomonadota bacterium (assembly GCA_021785335.1). Next base: position 2,232 of record JAJYFW010000480.1, on the reverse strand, counting down.
AGGCGTTGCAGGCGGGGGCGCGGGCGAGGGCGGCGGCGATGCCCGATCTCGGCGCGCCGCCGGCGATCGGCGCTGGCGACGTGATTTCGCGGGAGGTGATTCCGCCGGGGTGGTATGTGGCACTCCGGCTGCGGCGGGGCGAGGCGCTGCATGTGGAGAACCCGCGCGGCACCCCGGGGGCTTCGGTTTTCCTGTGGAATGCCGACGATGTTTCGGAACGGTTCAATGCCGGGGATACGGCGAAGCTGCAATGGACGACGCTGATCGGCGGCGGGCGGGTGCTGTTTTCGGACATGGGGCGGGTGATGGCCTCGGTGATTTCGGATAGCGGCGCGGGGCATGATCCGATCCTCGGGCCGTCGACGCCGGAGACGGCGGGCGGGGCGCGCAACGGGCGCGACAACCTGCGCAGCGCCGCGGCGAAGTTCGGGCTCGGGCGGCGGGATGTCGGGCCGTGCCTGACGCTGTTCGCGAAGATGCGGGTGGACGACGCGGGGCGGCCGGCGCTGGCGGGCGCGCCGCCGCCGGGGGCGTTCGTGACGCTGCGGGCGGAGATGAACCTGCTCGTCGCGCTGTCGAACACGCCGCATCCGTTGGCGACATCGCAGGCGGCGAGCGGGGAAATCGGGATCGTGCGGTATCGCGCGGCGGCGGCGGGGGCGGACGATCCGTGCCGGTGCGCGACGGAGGAGGCCGCGCGCGGCTTCGGGAACAATGACCGCTATTTCGCGTGAGGGCATGATGGAACACCATTTCGACGCGGCGATCCTCGATGTCGTGGTGCCGGCGCGCGCGCCGTTCTCGGCCACGCTGAAGGCGGGGCAGGTGCTGCGGATCATCGACCTGGAAGGCCAGCAGGCGGTGGATGCGCTGTTCTATAACGCCGCCGATCCGGGCGAGCGCTATTCGGCGCAGGACACGCTGGCCGCACAGGCGCGGGCCGGCGGGCGGTATGACCTGTCGGCCGGGTCGGTGCTGCGCTCGAACGAGGGGCGGGCGATGGCGACGATCGTCGCCGATACCTGCGGGTTTCACGACACCAGCGCGGGGGCGTGCTCGTGCGAGAGCAACACCGTGCGGTTCGGGTACGCCACGCGGTTCATGCACGCGTGCCGGGAGAATTTCCTGACGGCGCTCGCGAAATACGGGATGGACAAGCGCGATCTCGTTTCGAATGTGAACTTTTTCATGAACGTGCCGATCCGGCCGGATGGGGAGCTGACGGTGGATGACGGGGTGTCGGCGCCGGGCGGGTATGTCGAGCTGCGGGCGGAGATGGATCTGCTGGTGCTGATTTCGAACTGCCCGCAGGTGAACAACCCGTGCAACGGGTTCCGGCCGACGCCGATCCGCTGCGTGGTGTGGGAACCATGAGGCGGGAGGCCGGGTTTTCCAGAGTTCTCATCGCCAACCGGGGGGCGATCCTGGCACGGATCGGCCGGACGCTGAAGCGGATGGGGATCGAGTCCGTCGCGGTGCATTCGCCGGCTGACCGGTTCACCGCGCCGGTGCTGGCGGCGGATCATGCCGTGGCGCTGGCGGGGAACGCGGCTTCGGAGAGTTATCTCGATGTCGGGGCAATCGTGGACGCGTGCCGGGCGAGCGGGGCGGAGGCGGTGCATCCGGGCTACGGGTTCCTCGCCGAGCGGGCGGATTTCGCCGAGGCGCTGGCGGATGCGGGGATCGTGTTCATCGGGCCGCGCCCGGAGCAGATGCGGGCGTTCGGGCTGAAGCACACGGCGCGGGCGCTGGCGCGGGACGCGGGCGTGCCGCTGCTGCCGGGCTCGGGGCTGCTCGGCTCGGTGGAGGCGGCGGCCGAGGCGGCGGCCGGGATCGGCTATCCGGTGATGCTGAAGAGCACGGCGGGCGGCGGCGGGATCGGCATGGCGCCCTGCGCGGACGAGGCGGAGCTGCGGGCGCGCTTCGCCGGAATCAGCCGGCTGGCGCAGGCGAATTTCGGCGAGGCGGCGCTGTATCTGGAGAAGTTCGTCACCGCGGCGCGGCATGTCGAGGTGCAGATCTTCGGCGACGGCGCGGGCGGGGTGATCGCACTCGGGGCGCGGGATTGTTCGTTGCAGCGTCGTAACCAGAAGGTCGTGGAGGAGACGCCGCCGCCGGGGATTCCCGCGCCGGTGCTGGCGGCGATGGAGGACGCGGCGTGCGGCCTCGCGCGGTCGGTGCGGTATCTCTCGGCCGGGACGGTGGAGTTCATCTACGACGCGGCGACGGAAG
>JAJYFW010000479.1 GCA_021785335.1 Pseudomonadota bacterium | reverse complement strand
GAACGTCTGCTGCGCCACGTGCTGGAGGCGCATCCCACGCAGGCGGACGCGCTGCACCTCATGGGCATCGTCGTGTTCCGCCAGGGGCGGCGCAAGGAAGCGCTCGAGTACATGGAGGGCGCGCTCAAACACGGCGTCGACACGCCGCTCTACCTGCGCAACATCTGCGAACTCTACCGCACGCTGTGGCGCCACGACGAGGCGCTCGCGGCCGCCAAGCGCGCGGTGGCGTTGGCGCCGGCCGATCCCCTGTGCCTGCACAACCTCGCGATCATCCATTCGGAGCGCGCGGAATACGACGAGGCGCTGGCCTGCGCGCAGGCGGCGCTCGCGATCGACCCCAGGCAGCCGGGAGCGCATTTCGTCCGCGCGGAGGTGCTGCTCGTGCGCGGGCAGATGGAGGAGGGGTGGGATGAGTACGAGTGGCGCTTCCAGATCGGCGGCGCCGCGCCGCTGATCCCGCCGCAGGTGCAGCGCGCGGACCGGCCGCAATGGCAGGGCGAGCGGCTGGACGGCAAGACGCTGCTGCTGATCGGCGACCAGGGTTTCGGCGACGTGATCCAGTTCAGCCGCTACATTCCCTGGGCGCGGGAACATTCCGGAGCCGGCGCCATCGCCATCGGCTGCGGCAAGGAAGTGGGCGAGCTGATCCGCCAGTTGGCCCCCCGCGCCACGATCTTCCAGAAATGGGACGACTGTCCGCCCTACGCCGCCTATGCGGCGCTATCCGGCCTGCCCAGGCTCGCGAAGACGCGCGTGGAGACAATTCCGGCGCCGATCCCCTACCTGCAAGCCGACCCCGCGAAAATCGTTACCTGGCGTGAACGGCTGGCGTCGCTGATCCCCAAAGGGTTCAAGCGCGTCGGCCTGGTCTGGGCCGGACGGCCGGCGCACAACAACGACCGCAACCGCTCGACGTCGCTCGCCACCTACAAGCCGTTGTTCGACCTGTCCGGGATCGCCTTCGTCGCGTTGCAGAAGGGGCCCGCGACGCCGCAGGCGGGCGGCTTCTTCGCCCGCGCGCCGCTGGTGAACCTGGGTGCGGAGATCGGCGACTACGGGGACACGATGGCGATCATGGAGAACCTCGACGTGATCGTTTCGGTCGATACCTCCGTCGTGCATCTCGCGGGCGCGCTGGGCCGGCCGGTCTGGGTGATGATCCCGCGCGCGCCCGACTGGCGCTGGCTGCTCGGGCGGGCAGACACGCCGTGGTATCCCTCGATGCGGCTGTTCCGTCAGACGAAGCCGAATTCGTGGGAGGATGTCGTGGCGCGGATCAAGGACGCGCTACCGGGATATCTCGGCTCGTAGCGCCTGGGGGATTGGCCCCGCCCTAATCGTCGTCCCGGCGGACCAGCACCTCGCGCTTGCCGACATGGTTCGCGGGCCCGACGATGCCCTCCTTCTCCATCTGCTCGATCAGCTTCGCCGCACGGTTGTAGCCGATCTGCAGGTGCCGCTGCAGGAAGCTGGTGGAGGCCTTGCCCTCGCGCGCGACGATGGAGACGGCCTGGTCGAACAGGCCCTTCTCGCCGTCCGAGGCGCCGGCGATACCGGAGAGCGCGAGCCCACCCTCGCCGTCGTCCGCGGCTTCCGTCACTTCCTCGATATAGGCGGGCTCGCCCTGCTCGCGCAGGAAGGCCACCACCTCCTCCACCTCGCGGTCGGAGACGAAGGGCCCGTGCACGCGGATCGTGCGCCCGCCGCCCATCATGTAGAGCATGTCGCCCTGGCCGAGCAGCTGCTCGGCGCCCTGTTCGCCGAGAATGGTGCGGCTGTCGAACTTGCTGATCACCTGGAAGCTGATGCGGGTGGGGAAGTTGGCCTTGATCGTGCCGGTGATGACGTCGACCGAGGGTCGTTGCGTCGCCATCACGACATGGATGCCCGCGGCGCGCGCCATCTGCGCGAGGCGCTGCACCGCCGCCTCGATCTCCTTGCCGGCGACCATCATCAGGTCAGCCATCTCGTCGATGACGACGACGATGAAGGGCAGCCGCTCCAGCGCCAGCGCCTGTTCCTCGAACATCGGCTTGCCGGTCTCGGGGTCGAAGCCGGTCTGCACGCGGCGCGTCACCACCTCGCCCTTGGACCGCGCCTCCGTGACGCGCTCGTTGTAGCCGCCGATGTTGCGCACGCCGAGCTGGCTCATCGCGCGGTAGCGGCGCTCCATTTCGCGTACGGTCCATTTCAGCGCCGTCACCGCCTTGGCCGGCTCCGTCACCACCGGCGCCATCAGGTGCGGGATGCCGTCGTAGACCGAAAGCTCCAGCATCTTCGGGTCGATCAGGATCAGCCGGCATTCCTCGGGCGAGAGGCGGAACAGCAGCGAGAGGATCATCGCGTTGATCCCCACCGACTTGCCCGAGCCGGTCGTGCCCGCGACCAGCAGGTGCGGCATGCGCGCGAGGTCGGCGACCACCGGCTCGCCGCCGATGTCCTTGCCGAGAGCCAGGACGAGGCGGGATTGCTGGCGCTCCCATTCCTCCGAGCCCAGCAGCTCGGCGAGGAACACGGTCTCGCGCCTGGCGTTCGGTACCTCGATGCCGATGACGTTGCGGCCCGGCACCGTCGCGATGCGCACGGCCGTTACCGAGAGGCTGCGCGCCACATCGTCGGCGAGCCCGATCACCCGCGCGCTGCGGATGCCGGGCGCCGGCTCCAGCTCGTAGAGCGTGACGACGGGGCCGGGGCGGATCTCCACGATCTGGCCTTGCACGCCGTAGTCGGAGAGCACGTTCTCCAGCAGCCGCGCGTTGGCCTGCAGTGCTTCCTCCGTGGGGCCGGAGGTGCCGCGCGCCGGGGCCGGACGCAGCAGGGAGAGGGAAGGCGTGTGCCACTGGCCCTCGAGCTTCAGCGTC
>JAJYFW010000020.1 GCA_021785335.1 Pseudomonadota bacterium | reverse complement strand
GCAGCAGATGCTGGCGATCGGCCGGGCGCTGATGACCAACCCGCGCCTGCTCATCCTCGACGAGGCGACGGAGGGGCTGGCGCCGCTGATCCGCGCGGAGATCTGGGCGGTGCTGCGCGCGCTGAAGGAATCCGGCCTCGGCATCCTGGTCGTGGACAAGACGCTGGAGGCGCTGAAGCGCCTCGCGGACCGGCACGTGGTGATCGAGAAGGGGCGGACGGTGTGGGCCGGGGACGGTGCGGCGCTCGCCGCCGAGCCCGAGGTGTTGCGGCGGTATCTGCACCTCTAGCCTCTTGAATTCGCCCGCCGCGAGGCCACCTGGTTCCGCGGGGTGGAGACGTGCGCCCGGCGCATGGCGGGGATTCCCGCAGCCCCCCGAGTCCTGAAAACCCAGCGCCTCCGGCAACCGCGACGGCACCAGCCCTCGCGGCGATGCCGCGTGCGCGCATGCCCGGAGAAACGCCCCATGGAAACTCCGCTCCCGCGCGATGCCGCCGCCATGCTTGCCGCGAGGGGGGTGCGCGACGCATCCGGCGCCGCGCCCTGGCCCGCGCCCGACATGGCGATCCTGCGCGGCCCGCGCGGCGCGCCGCCCGCCTTTCCCGCAACCGTGCTGCCGCCGTTCGCCGCCCGCTTCGTCGCCGAGGCCTCGGAGGGCGCGGGCGCGCCGCAGGCCTTCATCGGCGCGGCGCTGCTGGCGATCGCGGGCGGGGTGATCGGCAATGCGCGCTGGGTCTCGCCGTGGCCGCAATGGGCGCACCCGCCGGTGTTCAACGTCGCCCTCATCGGCCTGCCCTCCTCCGGCAAGTCCCCGGCGCTGTCCGTGCTCACCAACCTCGTCACGCGGCTGGAGGCGGAGGACAACGCGGACTGGGGCGCGCGCCGGCGGGACGGGGAGCGCGCTTCGGTGGAGGCCGCGGAGCGCCGCCGCGCCTTCGAGGAGGAGGTGAAGGCGGCGGTGAAGCAGGGCGCGCCGCCGCCGCCGATGCCCGAGGCCGCGATGGCGCCGGAAGCGCCGCAGCGCCGGCGGCTGTTCACCATGGACCCGACCTCCGAGAAGGCGGCGCGGCTTTCGGCGGCCAACCCCCGCGGGCTGCTGCTGTTCCGCGACGAGCTGGCCGGCTGGCTCGGCAACATGAACCGCTATGCCGGCGGCAGCGGCGGCGACCGCGCCTTCTGGCTGGAGGCCTACAACGGCGGCGCCTTCACGCCGGACCGCGTGCGCGACGGGGCGGAGGGGGCGGGTGTCGCGCACCTGGCGTGGAGCGTGATCGGCGCCATCCCGCCGGACAGGGTGGCGAGCCTGATGCTGGCCGGCGACGACGACGGGATGATGGCGCGCTTCCTCCCCATCTGGCCGGAGCGCATCCCCCCGCGCCGCCCGCGCGCGACGGCGGACACCGAGGGCGCGTTCCGCTGCCTGCGCCGGCTGCGCGCGTTGGAGTGGGCGGAGGCGCCGGCGCCGCGCGTGGTGCCGGTGGCAGGGGAGGCGCTGGGGCTGTTCGACGAATGGCGCCTCGCGGTCGCGGAGATGGAGGCCGGCGCCGCCGGGCTGATGGTGGGCTGGCTCGGCAAGCTGCCCGGCCTCGCGCTGCGGATTTCGCTCACGCTCGAATACCTGGCGTGGGCGGAGGCGCCGGACGGCACGCCGGAGCCGGCGGCGGTGGGGCTGCGCGCGATGCAGGGGGCGGCGATGTTCCTCCAGCTCTTCGCCGTGCCGATGGCCCGCCGCGTCTTCGGCGCCGCCGCGCTGCCGGAGGCGGAGCGGGACGCGGCGAGGCTCGCGCGGTGGCTGGCGAGGCAGGCGCCGTTGCCGGGGGTTTTGAATGCGCGGGTGTTGCGGCAGAGCACGGCCGGCGTCGGCATCCCGGATTCAGCGCGGATCGAGGCGGCGCTCGTGGAACTGTCGGAACTCGGCTGGGTGCGTGAGGCGCCGGTTGAGTTGGGAACGATGGGGCGGCGGAGGAAGGATTGGGTGATCAACCCGACGCTGGCGGAGGCGCTGCCGGAGACGTAGGGGACTTTTGGGAGTTTTGGGAGTTTTGGGGACGGCGGCGGGGTCCGGGCGGAGCGGCGCGAGACCTATGCTGCGCCGCAGTTCGAACATCGAGGCGACGGGTGCAACTTCAAGACCGAACCGCAGCCACCGACCTGCGCCGCCACTGGAGCAGAAGCGTCGCGAGAAGAGCGGAGCCGAAGATCACCCATGTCGGGGGTTCGGGTACCGTCGAGACGCCGCTCGGGTTGGTGAGAATGAGCTGTGGCTGGTGCGCGGGGTTCGTGTCGCGGGAGCTAGCGAAGATGTCGTAATTGTCGTTATTTAAGAGCGGCCTTAGCTCAATACCATAATTAGCCATGCTGCCATTTTGCCACGCATTGTAAAAGTTCGTAATATCAATATAATAATACGCCCCCTGGGTTGCGGCTGGGAGAACGGCCGAAGGTGACGCCGCCACAGTTGGCTGGTCGGCCCACCAGAGACGCAGCCGATCAGTACCCGTTCCTTGGGTCTGCCAATTCCAATATTGCGTAATCTGGTATACGTCGAACGGGGTTGTCGTACTGGACGGGTCGACGTTGTCATATAACTGAAGCATGACCTGAGAGGCTGTCTTAGGCAGACCGTTTAGATCAAACTCTATCAACGAGTAATAAAGGTCTCCCCACCCACCGACTTTTAGATACTGGTCGGCCGCCCCTCCTCCCGGGAAGGATGAACCGGGGGCATACGAATATACGCTCGTTGTCCAGATGTCCTGAGTGGGAGGGGTCACCACCAGCTGAGTAATCGTTCCGGCGACTGCTCCCTGGAACGCGAAGCCGCACGACAACCCAATCGCGATGGCTGTCGACCTGCACAGGTTCCTCATGATCTCTCCAAATAACGATAACCAGACATACTGAACAAAATAATGCCGCTAGGTGCAGAGCACAACGACCACGTTCATCCGTTCACGAAAATTATCTCGGATACAAAACTAGACGCTTCCCGTAATACTTTGACGAAAAGTTGTTTGAATGAGTGCCTCTAGAGTCCGTTTGAGAAGGTGTCATTGATGGGCGAGCCTTCGCAGGAGGAAGCTGCCCATGGCGACGTGGATCACGGCGTGTGAGACGTCGAGCCTGACTTCATAATCGCGAAGGAGCCTGCGCCAGCGGTTCATCCATCCGATGCCGCCGCAACCATTCTCAAACGGTCTCTAACAGGAAAGTGCTTCGGATCGTTTCGGCACGACCTAGACCCAGCCCACGCCCCACCGGTTGCCCGACAACCATCGAAGTGTTCAGAACAGAGCTCTCGGCAGTGCGGGCCGCCGGCACCGCATTGATGCCGCCCAAAACTCCCAAAACTCCCAAAACTCCCAAAAGTCCGAAATCAGCCGCCGCCGACGCTCCCCCCGCAACACCCGCCCACCCCACCACCCCGTCCCGCCTGAACCGGCGGGCACGGCACGGACCCGTACGAACAGAACACGCAGCAATCGCCCGGCTTCGGGCGCAGCGTCGTGGCGCAGGCTTCGCACTGGTAGGCGATCACGCACGCATCCTCGGGCATCGATTCCACCTTGCGGTGGCCGCAGCCGGGGCACGTGATCTCGCTCAGAAGCTCCACCGCCGCGCTCACCCGCCGCCGCCCCCGAACCCGCGCAATATCTCCAGCAGCTCGTCCAGCTCGATCGGCTTGCGCGCCAGGCGCACGCCGCTCGCCCGCGCCGCCTCGCTCGCCGCGTCGGAGGTGTCGCCGGTGAGCAGCAGCGCCGCCACGCCCGCGCCCAGGATCAGCCGCGCCGCGCTCACCACCTCCGTGCCGCGCTCGCCGTTGGGCAGGTTGTAGTCCACCACCAGGATGCCGATGCCCCGCTCCGCGCGCACCCGCTCCAGCGCCTGCGCCTTATCCGCCGCCGTGCTCACCCGGTAGCCCGCCATCTCCAGCGCCATGCCCATCGCCCAGCGCACGTCCGGGTCGTCCTCCACCACCAGCACATGCGCGCGCGCGCCCGCATCGTCCCCGCCCGGCATCTAACGCCCGTCCTTCATCGCCGCGTCCTTCATCGGCCCGTCCTTCATCGGCCCGTCCTTCATCGGCCCGTCCTCCCGCTCGTTCCTGATGGGCTTTCCCTCCACCGGCCTGCCCTCCACCGGCCTGCCCTCCACCGGCGTCTCCGGCAGCAGCACGGAGAACACCGAGCCCTCGCCCGGTTGCGAGCGCACCCGCACCTCCGCGCCCAGCACCTGCGCCGCGCGGCGCACCCAGGCGAGCCCCAGCCCGTGCCCCTGGCGCGTCGCCCCCGGCCGCACGCCCACCTGGTAGAACTCCTCGAAGATCTGCCCCAGCTCCTCCGGCGCGATGCCGATGCCGCTGTCCGCCACGTCGATGCGCAGCCGCCCGCCCTCGCGCGCCCAGCCCAGCCGCACCGTCCCCGCCCGCGTGTAGCGCACCGCGTTGCCCAGCAGGTTGCGCAGCACCTGGCCCAGCAGCACCGCGTCCGTCCACGCCGTCCCGCCGCCCCTCGCCACCTCCAGCCGCAGCCCCTTCGCCGCGGCGAGGCCGGCGAACTCGCCCTCCATCCGCGCGAACATCTCGTCGAGGTCCACCGCCGCGAAATCCGCCTCCGTCCGCCCGCTGTCGAGCCGGCCGATGTCGAGCAGCGTCTCCAGCAGCTCGGACATCGTGGCGATCGCCCGCCCCTCGCCGGCCACCACCGGGGCGGCGCGCGCGTCCGTCACCATGCGCGCCAGCGTGCCGTGCAGCAGCGCCAGCGTCTGCAGCGGCTGGCGCAGATCGTGGCTGGCCGTGGCGAGGAAGCGGTCCTTCGCCTGGTTCGCCTCCACGGCGGCGCGCGCGGAGGCGAGGGCGCGCAGGTAGAGGCGGTTGATGTTGGTCACCAGCACCACGAGCAGGAGCCCCGCCGCGAACAGCCCGAACACCCGCCCGCCATAGAAGCCGAGCTGGAAGCGGGCGTTGGAGAGAACTCCCGCCAGCAGGAAATCCAGCATCGAGGCCCACACCACCGCCATCAGCGAGAGGCGCAGCACCGTGCGCGGCTGGCCGTGCGCGAGCAGCGCCAGGGTGAACGCGGCCAGCAGCACGCTGGCGGGGCGCGGAAAGAGGCTGAGCGGGCCGGCATGGTTCCACCCGTTCATGATGTCGGGCAGGAAGCGCGCGCCGCGCGTCGCCAGCACCGCCAGCGCGGCGGCCAGCAGCACCGTCGCCAGCGCCGCGCCGGGCAGCGCCGCCGTGAGCCGCATCCGCACCGTGCCGCGCAGGAGCGTGTGCAGGATCACCGCGAACAGGAAGCCGCCATGCCAGAACCAGTAGAGCCAGGCGGTGCTCCCCGGCCCCGCGCCCAGCAGCCCGGCCGGCGAGAACAGGCCGGGGTAGGACACCAGGTGGACGGCGGTGAGCAGCGCCGCGAACACATAGCCGCAGGTGAGCACGAGCAGCGCGCGGGAACGCACGCCGAGGAACTCGCCATAGAGCAGCAGCGCGGTGATGATGTCGAAGCCGACCAGCAGCGCCTCGTGGATGCCGATCACCGCCGGCACCGCGCGCAGCGGCACGCGCGCGAACGGCACCGCGACGAGCAGCCCCGCGAGCGAGACCGCGAAGAACGCGACGGTGACACGGTACTGCCCGGGCGTGGCGGGGGCGGTGGACAGGAACGGCGCCGCCTCGCCGGCCTGCCCGCGCGCGGCCGCCGCGAGAACCCTCTCGCCCCCGATCACCTGAGGCGCCTCGCCGTCCATGCGCCGCTCCGTCCCCAGCGGGCGCGAGACTAGCCTGCCCCGCGGGCGGCCAAAAGTGAGTCCGCAGCCCTCAGCCCACGCAAGCCGCCGCCCAGCTTGCCGCCCCGCCCAGCTTGTCGCTCACGTCCCGCCCTGGCTACGCTCGCCCCGCAGCAGGGCGGAGCCGCGCCGGCATGGCCAGAACACGCGCGCGCCCGGGCCGGGGCCAGCCTCCACGGCCGGACGTGTTCCGCCTTCCGGGCTATCTCGCCTACTGGGCGGCGGAAACCGTCTCGGCCTTCGGCAGCTGCATCACCACGCTGGCGCTGCAGATCATGGTGGTGACCACGCTGCACGGCTCGGCGATCTCGGTCGGGCTGCTCAACGCGGCGAGGTGGCTGCCCTACCCGCTGTTCGGCCTCCTCGTCGGGGCCATGCTCGACCGGCGGCGGCGCAGGCCGGTGCTGGTGGCGACCGACCTCGCGCGCGCGGTGCTGCTGGGCGCGATACCGGCGCTGTGGCTGCTCGGCTGGCTGAACATCCCGGCGCTGCTGGGCTTCGCCGCCGTGCTCGGCCTGATGAACCTGCTCAACGACGCCGCCGCGCAATCCTTCCTGCCCCGCCTCGCGCCGGCCGCCTCGCTGCTCGCCGCCAACGCAAGGCTGGACCAGGGCGCGGCGGCGGCCCAGGCGTGCGGCCCGGCGCTGGCCGGCGCCCTCGTGGCGGGCGTGGGCGCGCCGCTCGCCGTGCTCGTCGATGCGGCCACCTACCTGTTTTCGGCGATCGCGACCGCCGGCATCCGCGCGCCCGAGCCCGCGCCGCCGCCCGCCGCCGGGGCCCCGAACCTGCGCCGCGAGATCGGCGAGGGCCTGGGCTGGATCTACCGCCACCGGATGCTGGCGCCGCTCGCCGTCTCCACGCATGTCTGGTTCCTGGCCAACAGCATGGCGAGCACGCTGTTCGTGCCGTTCGCGCTGCTGCGCCTGCACCTCGGCGCCCTCGGGCTCGGGCTGGCGCTCGCCGCCGCCGGGGCGATGGGGCTCGCGGGCAGCCTCTGCGCCACGCGGCTCGGCGAGGGCTGGGGTGCCGGGCGCGCCGTCATCGCCTGCCGCGCGCTGATGCCCCTCGCCTGGGCGATCGTGGCACTCGCGCCCGCCGGCGCCGGGCATGCGGCCAGCCTCGCCGTCCTCGCGGCCGGCCAGGCGCTCTACGGCTTCGGCATGGGTGCGGAGAACGCCAACGAGATGGGCTACTGGCAGGCCGTCACGCCCGACGCGCTGCAGGGGCGGATGAACGCGACCAGGCGCTCGATCAACCGCGGCATCATCGTGCTCGGCGCGCCGCTCGGCGGCTTCCTCGCCGATGCCATCGGCTACCGGCCGGCGCTGTGGCTCGCCATCGCCGGCTTCGCGCTGGCGGCGGGCCTGCTCGCGGCCTCGCCGTTCCGCCACGCCCGGCACGATGCGCGGTCGCGGGCCGCCTAGGCGGATCGCCGCCGCCGCCGCTCCCACACGAAGTACGCGACCCCCGCCACCAGCAGCGCCGCGATCCCGATATCCGCGTAGTGGAAGGCCGCGCGCAGGGCCGGGTCGTGCGCCCACTGGTCACCCAGCACCATGCCGACATAGGCGAGCCCGAAGCACCACGGCCAGGAGCCGATGAAGGTGTAGAGGTGAAACCGCCCCTGCGGCATCTCGCCGATGCCGGCGGGCAGCGCGATGAAGGTCCGCACCACCGGCAGCATCCGCCCCACCAGCACCGCCGGCCCGCCGAAGCGGGCGAAGAAGCGGTCCGCGAGTTCCAGGTCGTGGTGGCGCAGCAGCACGTATTTGCCCCAGCGGTCGATCGCCGCGCGCCCGCCGTAGCGCCCCACCGCGTAGGCCACCGCGGAGCCGAGGTTGCAGCCCAGCGCGCCCACCGTCGCCACCAGGAACAGGTTCATCCGCCCCTGGGAGACCAGGTAGCCCGCGAACGGCATCACGATCTCGGACGGCAGCGGGATGCAGGCGGACTCCACCGCCATCAGCAGCGCCAGCCCGCCATAGCCGCCCGCCGTCATCACCGCGACGACCCAGCCCGCCACCATCCCCGCAATGCCCGCGCCCATCTTTGCCCCGCCGGTTCCAGCGGTTCCTGTAGCCGAGCCCCCGTGCCGCGCAAGCCGGGGGTCGCGCAAGCCGGGGGTCGCGCAAGCCGGGGGTCGCGCAAGCCGGGGGGCGGAAATGAGCGCGCCGGCAACCATGCCGGGCAATGACCGCACCTGCCGTGCGAAATTGAAGTTTATTCACCCGATGATTGTTTACTTCGGGATCACGGCACCCTCACGTTGAACTTACGAACCGGAATGCAACTTCCCGCCGGTGCAAAGCAAGGCACCCGACTCCGCCAGGGCGAGATGCGCGAGCAATCACGGCTTCGGGGCGGGCTTGCGGGAGAGGTGGGATGCTGGACGGTCTGTGGACAATCGACATCACCGACGAGCGGGGGATGCACGCGCGGGGCCTCGTTATTTTCCGCGACGGCGCCGTGCTCGCCGACGGCGGGACGATCGAGATCGGCGGGTCCTATGAGGAGCAGGACGACGCCATCCTCGCCAACCTCGACGTTGTGCTGCGTGGCGTGGACCCGAACGGCGCGCCGGCGGCCGAGTACGTGAACCTGCATGTGCAGGGCCGGGTGACCGGTCACACCATCTCGGCATCCGGCATCAACCTGGCCGGTGATAGCGGCTGCGTCCGCCTGCACCTGGAGCATCGCTCCGCCATCGCCGGCCGGGCAGTCCCGCCGCCCCCAGGCATGGAAGCCGCGTTCATCGACGGGCCGGGCCGCCATGACCGCCGCTAGCAAAAGGCCCCCCCACCCGGACCGCGACCAGGGCACGATCAGCGTGCCCGGCTACCGGGCCAGGCTTACCATCCAATCCGGCGGCGTCGCCGGGGTGCCGGCCGACGAGGCCGTGGCGGGGAGGGCGTTCGATGAGCCCATCAGTGGCAGGATGGCCTGGGAGACAGCGCTCCCTCTCATCCTGCTCCTGTCCCTCTCGTTCTGGGCCGTCATTCTGACCGCGGTGGTCTGGCTCTACCGCGTCACGGCCTGAGGGCGCCGGTGAGCGGGCACGTCCAGCGCCCCGCTCCGGGTCGGGGAAACGGCGGAATCCGGAAAACGCGCCTAGCCGCCGTACATCGCCATCGCGCCCTGCCCGGCGAGGCAGCCCTGGTCCGCCATGTCGCGCGCCTTGTGCGGCGGGCTGACGCGGAAGCAGCGGTAGACGTGCTGGCCGTTCACCATCCCCGGGCTCGACAGCGTGAGCGTCGCCTTCGCGGTGACGCGCTTGCCGGTGGCGCAGCTGGGCGTGCAGGTGCTGGCGCTCCAGACGCCGGTGGCCTGGGCGACCGCCGTGCCCCAGCCCTTCCATTGCAGGTGCACCAGCGCCACGGAGCCGTCCTCCGCCAGCAGCAGCGTCGGCGGGCGGACCACCGGCGCGCCCTGGTTGCCGACGGGGTTGCCGACATCGGCGTAGAAGCCGATCGGCCCCGTGCCGGCCGCGAGCGCCGGCGCCGCCACCGCCGCCAGCAGCAGCGACAGCAGCACCCAGTGGCGAGCGGGGAGTTTCATCGCCCGCTCACCGCGTGAACGTCACGGAGCAGGCCGGCGAGACATCGGTCAGATGCCCGCTCAGCGACCCCGAAGGCTCGACCTGGACCGCGAAATTCAGGAACCGCTTTTCGGGGACGGTGGTCCCGGCGGTCAGGATGTTCAGCCGCACGGGCCCGCTCCCGTCCGCGTTCATGATCTGCAACGACGCCGGGACCGGCTGGTGGAGCGGAAGCGTGAGATAGCCGTTCTGCGGCGTGAGATCCCCGGCCGTGACGGTCAGCTGGCCGCCCAGCCTGCCGCCGGTCTCCTTCGGCAGCGTGAGCGCGATCTCGCTGGCATGGACGCCCCAGGGGTTGCGCGCCCCGGCGCAGCGCAGCGATCCGCTCCACGTGCCCTCGAACGAGGCAAGCTGCGCCTTCGCCTTTGCCGCCAGCTTCGATTTCAGCGAGGCGATCTCGGCGTTGTTGGCGAGCGCCTGTTGCTGGAGCGCGATGAGCTGCTTCTGGCTGTCGATCGTCGCCTGCGCCAGCTTGATCTTCGCCGCCACCGCCTGCTGCGTGTTCTGCAGCCCCAGCTTCAGCTTCGCCAATGCGTCGTGCTGCTGCGCGATCACGTCCGTCCAGGCCGCCTCCACCGCCTTCTGCTGCTCGCCGAGCGCCTGGCGGCTCTTGGCCAGCATCGCGGCGAGCTGGGCCGAGAGCGCCGCCTGTTGCTGCGTCAGCTGCGCGGTAAAGGCGGTGTTCACGCCCTGCAGCCCCGCGCCGAACGACTTCTCGATGCCGGCAACCTTGGCCGCATCCGCCGTTTCGAGCGCGTCGAGCTTTTTCTGGAACAGCGCCTTGCGCTGGTCGAGCGAGAATGCCGTCTCCCGCGCCACCGCCGCCTTGTACGGGTCGCTGCCGAGCACCAGCGTCGGGACGGTGTAGAAATCGAGCGGCTTGCCGAGCTTGTCCGCCGGGTTCTCGATCGTCGTCGGGCCGCTCCACGCGCCGGCGACATAGGTCAGGTCCTCGGTGCCGTAGAAGGTGCGGGCGGTCTTCGCGGCAACGGTCGGCACGAGGATCTCCGCGGGGCCGAGCTTGTCCCCGTTCGGCGCGTAGAGTGCCGCGGGGCTCGTCGCATCGAGCTGGAAGCGGACGAGAAAGCTCGGCTTCAGCGGGTTCTGGTTGAACTGCTTCGCAACGATGCGGAATTGGGTCGGGCTCCAGGACGGGCCGATCTGCTTCGCGGCGTTCGCCTGCAACAGCGCCGGCGCCGGCGGCTGCTGCGCCAGTGCCGCCACGGGAAATGCAGCCAGGCAGGCTGCGGCAAGCATGATTTTCATGAGATCCTCCCTTTTTGAACTACAAATGGAGAAGCGCGGCATAACGATGCCGGTCGGCGTATTAAAACTCTTGATTCAGTCGCTTACACGCCTCGTCGCGAGAGCGTGCCGTCAAGCGGAGCGATATGCGCGACTCTTTGGATACTACCCGTCCAAAAAAACGGCAACCCGAATTCCATCGAATGTCCATGTTCATCTTCATGGCCAGCGGATCATGACCGGAACCCGGCCCCGCGCCTCCCGCCCTCGCCAAAACGGGGCGCGCTGCTATCCTCCCCCGAAACCAATCGGGAGAGGCACGAATGGGAGAGCTGAACGCGGGCATCACGCCCGCCGGCGAGGGCGACGGCGGCGTGGTGTGGAACATCCTCGGCCAGACCTACTACATGAAGGAAAGCTGCGACGCCTCCTTC
>JAJYFW010000019.1 GCA_021785335.1 Pseudomonadota bacterium | reverse complement strand
AGCTCCGGCAGCTTGCCGAAGGTGACCACGTAGGTGATCACGCCGGTCATCACCTCGGCGATGGGCGGGCAGCCCGGAACCTTGATGATCGGTTTGCCGGTGATGACCTTGTCGATCGGCGTCGCCGCGGTGGGGTTGGGACGCGCGGACTGCACGCACCCCCAGGAAGCGCAGGCGCCCCAGGCGATTACCGCCATCGCGTTCGACGCCACTTCCCTGAGCTTGTTCACGAACGGTTTGCCGCCAACGATGCAGAACATCCCGTCCTCGTTGAGCGGCGGATTGCCCTCGACGGCGAGGATGTACTGGCCCGGGTACTTCTTCGGGATTTCGTCGAGGATCGCCTCGGCCTGGTAGCCGGCAGAGGCCATCAGCGTGTCGTCGTAGTCGAGGGAGATCATCTTCAGGATCACGTCCCTGGCCAGCGGATGGCCCGAACGGATGAACGACTCCGAACAGCACGTGCATTCGAGCCCGTGCATCCACAGCACCGGAATCCTGGGCTTGGTCTCCATCGCCTGCGCGATCCGCGCCGCGTAGAACGGTTCGAGCCCGAGCGCAGCGGCGGTAAGGCTGCAGAATTTCAGGAAGGACCGACGGCTCGTTCCCTGCGCCCGCATCACCTCGTAGAAGGTCTGTGTTTCGGCCGGCATGGCTGTTCCCCCTCGTGTGGAGCGCAGGCGGCGGCCCTGGGCGGCCGGTATACATTCCGCCTCCAATTGTAAAACGCCAGTATCGCCCGCGACGACGGCCAGCATTGACATAGGTCAAATGGCGATAGCTGGCGACGCCAGCGAGGGCGCGGGGCGGCGCGCGGCTTGACAGCCCCGGCCGCGCTACGGCACCGGCGTCCGACCGGGAGCGCGGCCGGATGGACATGAACGAGACGGACAGGACCGGCGGATCATCAGGCGAGGTGCCCGGCACGGATGTCGCCGCCGGCGTCTTTGCAGCCGGCTGAGCGCGGCGCATGCCCGCCTGCCACATCTCGCGCTCCGTCGACTGCCCGATCGCGGAGCTCTACGGCCTCATCGCCGATATCGAAGCCTATCCGCGTTTCGTCCCTGGCTGGCGCGCCGTCGCCGTCCTCGACCGCGCGGCGGACCGCATGACCGTGCGGCAGGAAATCCGCCTCGGCGGCATCCGCGTGGATTTCGTCTCGACCGTGCGCTTCGAGCCACCGCATCGCATCGAGATCAGCTCCTCAAGCCACCCGTTCAGCCGCTTCCACTTGGTCTGGACGCTCGGCGGGCAGGGGGCGCAGACGAGGGTCGAGGTCGCGATGGAGGTCGCTTTCGACGCCGTGCCGCTCGACCTCCTCGCCGCGCGGCTGATGCCGAGGCTGCTCGGGCGCGTCGTGGCCGCCTTCGAGCGCGAGGCGCGCCGGCGCCGGCTACACCATGGCGCCGATCACATATCCGGCGGCCAGCAATAACCCGGTTGCGAGATGCAGACCGATGCTGATGGCGTTCACCCGCAGCAGGTCGAACGGCAGGCGCCGCCGGTCCTCGGCGGGGTCGCGCCAGCGCCGTACCCAGGCCGCACCGTGGCGCGCAGCGAGCAGAAAAACCGGGCTCGGCAGCAACGCGAGCCAGGCGAATGGCGTGGCAAGGCCGGGAGCGGCGCGGCCGAGCAGGCCGAGCAGCGCGATCAGCAGGAAGCCCGCGGCGTTGAGCGCGAGATAGACGCGGAAGGGCGGTCCGAAATCGATCCCGCCCGTTGGCGTCTCGGCCAGCCGCACCACCCAGGTGCGCTTGCCCGCCGCGGCGTCCGCCGGCACGTCCTCGAACTGGTTGATCCACAGGATCAGCAACACGAACACGGCCACGGGCAGCGAGGCGAGCAGGCCGGCGAGCCAGGGCACGGGCATGGCCGCCGCGCGCGCCAGCACATAGACGCTGCCGAGCACGATCACCGGGCCGAAGCCGAGCGGCACCGCCACCTCGCCGAGGCCGCGATAGCTGAGCCGGAACGGCCCCACCGTGTACATCACCCCGAGCGCGCAGCCGATCACGCCGATGGCGAGCAGCGGCGATGGCGCGAAGACGGCTCCGGCGGATACCGCGTTGAGATAGAGGCCGATGGCGATCGTGGCGGCGAAGCAGAGCACGCTGGCGAGCAGGATCTTCCATGGCGCGACCAGGCCGAGCTGGATCGCGCGGCTGCCGCCGGTGAACGGGTTGGCGCCGATCTCGTTGCCCTCGTCCGCCCCGGTTTCATGGTCGCCGTAGTCGTTGATCAGGTTGGTGCCGGCCGCCGCCAGCACCGCACCGAGCAGGCACCACAGGAACAGCGGCCACGACCAGCCGCCGGCGTGCCCGCCCCGCGCCATCGCGAACCAGGCGACGGCGCCGCCCAGCAGCACCGGCACCACGGCGGCGGTGAAGAACGGCGCGCGCGCCGTACGCACCCACAGCCGCATCCAGGCACCGAGATCGTCGAGTGCCCGCCGCGCGTCGCTGCGCTCGTTCTGCGGCAGGCTCTGCCAGGCGAAGCGCGGCGTGGCGAGCGCATCGACCAGCGCGAGCCGGGCGGGGTGAAGACGGAAACACGCATATTCCCGCGCTGCCCTGTCGTCGCCCAGCATCCGGGTGATGTCCTCATGCGCGCTCGCGAGCCTGCCGATGAGCCGCTGTCGCTGCTCCGCCTCCGCCACCTCGGCACAGAAGCCGCCGATTTCGAGCGACAGCCCTCCCGTCGCCTCGTCGCCCCATAGGATCGCCTGCACCCAAGGGTTGATCGAGAGCTGGGCCGCGATGCGCGACGCACGGTGGCCCAGGAAGACGAGATCCTCGCCGTCACGCGCGCAGAGCAGCGGCGCCGCCGAGGGATTGCCGTCCACCGCCGAGGCGATGACGAGTTCACGGGCGCGATCGAACAGCGAGCCGGTGAGGGCCTGGTCGGCCGCGGCCTGCTGCATGTCGCCGCCGAAACGGGCGCCGCCGAACAGGTCCATCAGCGCCCCCCTCGCCGGCGCCGGCGCGCTCAGCCGCACATGCCGTTGATGTTCATCTTGCCGGGCGCCTTCGTGGCCGGTGGCGTGGCGGCCGGCGCCGGCGCCGCGGCCGGCGGTTGCAGCGTGCCCGGCACCTGGATCGGCACCACGGAGACTTCCGGGCAGATATTCAGCGCCCGCACCATGGCCGCCTGTTCCGGCTTCGCCGCCATCGCCTCGACCGACTTGCCCCAGGCCGCGAGCCCGCCCGAGAGCGCGCGCGCCATCACGCCGGCGCCGCGCAGCATCACCGCGGCTTCCGCCGCCTCGACCGAGGTGTCGCCGTAGAGGATCACCTGTGGCGAGCGGCGCAGCACGTTGATCTCCTCAGGCGTGCCGAGTTTCGCGAGCGGGACGTTGCGCGCCTCGCGGATATGACCGGCGGCGAAGGCGGCGGGCGAGCGGATATCCACCAGCGTGAAATCCCGTCGCTGCGCCAGGATCATCGCCTGTACCTGCTTCGGCGCGATGGTTGTGTCGCCGCGCGCGATTGCCTGGGCGAGCGTCGCGGGCGCGGCACCGCGCGGCGCCGCGGCGAGTGCCGCGCTGGCCGGCGCCATCACCACGAGTGCCGCCGGCAACGCCGGAATGGCACCCGCCGCCACGGTCAGGAGCGAGAGCATCGAACGGTGTTTGTGCGCACGCGCCATGTCTGTCTCTCCCTGGGGTCTAGAAACGCCCGTTCGGATTTTCGCCGTCTTTGCGCAGCCGGTCCAGCAGGCCGGCATTGAACTGGTTGTGGAAATTGCTCCAGCTCGTCTGCTGGCCGGCGGTGACGACGACGTCGCGCAGCAGGAAACCGCCGACGAGCACCAGAACCGAGGCGAGTGAGGCGAGCAGGGCCACCGGCCGGCGCCAGCTCACCGCCTCGAGCAGCAACGGCAGCCCGAGCCCCAGCGCGATGAAGCCAACCCAGAACAGGCCCGTCAGCGTGCCGCCGAGCAGCAGCGCCACTGCCTGGTGCTGCAGCGCGTCGCCGTTCAGCATGTCGATCAGGAACAGGGCGATCAGCGCCATCTCCACCAGGATGACGCCGAGGTCGATCCGTCCGAACAGGTGCCGCTCCTCCGCCGTGCGCGCGCCGAGGATGATCACCGCGGCGCCCGTCGAGAGCCCGGACACCAGGAACAGCGGGCCGAGCACGGCCGAGTGCCAGAACGGCCTGGCATTGAAGCCGGAGAGCAGCACGCCGGTATAGATGCCGAGCGCGACCCCGAGCGCGACGTTGATGCCGGCGAGTGGGCGGCGCAGCGCGACGCACAGGTCGATGATCGGCCCGACCACCGGCCGGCCGACCAGCGGCAGGCGGCGCAGCAGCCGCTCCAGCGCCGGGAAACCTTGCGCGAGGCCGGCAAGCGCCAGCAGCGCCATCGCCGGCATTACCAGCAGCAGGATCCACGAGCCCCAGGACATCGGCGAGGTCACTCGCAGCGTGGCATAGAAGCGCCAGACATTGATCTTGCGCTCGAGGTCGAGGAACAGCGTCGTCATCCCGGCCGCGAGCAGCACCAGCGCCACCAGCGGCGCGCGATGGGCGGCGAACGGCGCCCTCTCCTCGCGCCGCGCGAGTATGACTCCGCCGGCGCAGAGCATCATCCCGCCGGCGAGGCCGCCGAAGAACAGGTAGGTCGCGATTTCCCATCCCCAGATGGCGAGATGCGGCTCGACCCGCGGATTGGCCAGGACGCTTGCCAGAACCTGTTCGTGCATCTGATTTCTCTCCGTGCGGCTGCTAGCGCAGGTAGAACACGTTGGGCCCGTTGCCGGTCTCGGGGGCCAGCACGTAGTGCTCGCGCTCGGCGAGCAACCGGCTCACCTTGCTGGTCGGGTCGTCGAGCAGGCCGAAATGCATCGCATGCGCCGGGCAGGTCGCCACGCAGGCCGGGTCTTCTCCGTACTGCACACGGTGCACGCAGAAGGTGCATTTGCCGATGTAGCCCTGCGGCTCCATGATCAGTCGCGCGTCATAGGGGCAGGCGGCGATGCACGCCTTGCAGCCCGTGCAGACCGTCGCGTCCACCACCACGATGTTGCTGCCCTTCCAGTATTGGCTGGCGCCGGTCGGGCAGGCCGCGACGCAGGTCGCGTGCGAGCAGTGGTTGCAGCGCTCGGAACGGAACTCCGTCTTGAGCTCGGGGTAGCGCCCCTGCGTGATCTCCACCACCCAGTCGTAGCAGAGACCCTCGGGAACGCTGTTTTCCATCCGGCAGGCATCGACGCAATCCGTGCAGCCGACGCACGTCCTGGTGTCGATGACCATCGCATAATGCGGCATCAGGCGCGCCCCTTGCGGAAGGTCACGAAATTGCCGCGCATGCCGGTGCCGCCCATGATCGGGTCGTAGAGGACGCGCGTCATCAGGCTCGAATCGTCGGCGCCGATCCCGCGGGCGAGGGAAAGCCCCGGCGCGGTGTGGCCGAAGCCGTGGACGAGCCAGACGGAATCAGGCCGCGTGCGCTCGGTGACCCGCACCCGCACCTTGTTGCTCGTGACCCCGTCCTGGTTGACCAGCTTGACATAGCTTCCGTTGCGGATGCCGAAGCGCCGCGCCGCGGTGGGGTGAATCCATACCAGGTTCTCCGGCATCAGCTGGTACAGAACCGGATTGTTCTGGGTGCGGCTGAAACTGTGCTGCGGCGCGCGGCCGTAATTCAGGTGGTAGAAGCCGTCCGGCGGCGGCTTCGGGCGCGTGTAGCGCGGCAGCGCATCGAAGCCTGCGTCCTCGAGAGTCTTCGAATAGAGCTCGATCTTGCCGCTAGGGGTATCGAACGTCGGCGTCTGGCCAGGGGCGTAATAGGCTGGGGTCTTGCGCGGGAATATCTTGATCCCGGTCTTTCGCATCTCGGCGAGCGAGGTGCCGACCTGCCGGAGTTGCCAGTCGATCACCTCCTGGTAGTCCTTCCATGGGAAATACGTCCCGAGGCCGATCCGCTCGCCGACCTGCTTCGTGATCCACCAGCCCGGCTTCGACTCGCCCCTTGGCGGCAGCGCCGGCGAGCGCAGCGCGATCGAGGGTTCGCGCTCGTCGTCGTTGCGCAGCGGATCATACCGTTCCAGATACGAACACTCCGGCAGCACGACATCGGCGTAGCCCGTGATTTCGGCGGGCTGCACGTCCACGGCGACGATCAGGTCGAGCGAGCGCGCCGCCGCCTCCAGCGTCGGGCGGATGCCCGGCATCGTCAGCGGCAGGTTGGTGTCGTAGACGAAAAGGCCTTTGTAATGGGCGTCCTTGCCGTGGGCATTGTCCATGATCACGTTGGTCACCGGCGCGCCGGCGAGCGGGAAATGCGGCAGCGCGAGATCGCGCCAGGACGATTTCGGCTTGGGATAGGCGGGCGTCGGATAGGCGGGCAGGGCGACTTTCTCGGGCAGGTAATAACCGCCCTTGCGCCCCCAGATGCCGAGCAGCCCCGCGAGGATCGCCATCGCCCGCGCGCGCTGCGTGTCGTCGCCCCACCAGGTGGAATGGCGGCCTGGATGCAGCACGGTCGCGGGCGCCGCCGCCGCCATCATCCGTGCGGTGTCGCGGATCTGCTGCGGCTCGATCCCGGTCTCGCCATAGGCCCATTCGGGCGTGAACGCCGCGACATAGGCGGCGAGCGAGTCAAGACCCACCACGGTGCGCAACACGTCGTCGGCATCGTAGAGTTGCTCCGCGAGGATGACGTGGATCCACGCCAACAGGAGCGCGATGTCCGTGCCCGGGCGTATCGGCAGCCAGTATCGCGCCTTGCCCGCGGCCACGGAGAAGCGCGGATCGACGACGATGATCGTTGCATCGTTGCGGATTCCATCGGTGAAGGTCCGCACCTGGCTGTTGTGCAGGTTTTCGCCGATATGCGTGCCGATCAGCACGATGCAGCGCGCGTTCGCCATGTCGGTCTGTTCGGGCGACGCGAGGCCCTGGCCGAAGGTGAGGTCGAAGCCGGTGTCGCGCGGCCCGCGGCATTGCGCGAAGGCTGGTTCTGCGACGCTATCGGTGCCAAAGGCGCGCATGAGGTGAATGATGTGCGCCGCCCCCGGCCCGTGCACGAGTGCCGCCATGCGGTCGGGCCCGTGTTCGCGCGCGATCTTCGTCATACGCTCGGCGACCAGCCCGAGCGCGTTGTCCCAGCTTGCCGCCCCGAAGCGCTGGTCGGCGCCCCTGCCCATCCTGACCAGCGGTTTGACCAGCCGGTTCGGATCGTAATAGGCGCCGACGCCACCCGTGCCGCGCGTGCACAGCCGGCCTTCGCAGTGCGGGTCCTCCGGGTTGCCGGTGATCTTCCACAGTCGCTCGCCGCGCGTGTGGACTTTCGCGGCACAGGACCAGAAGCACATGTTGCACACGGTCGGCGTCTGCGTTGCCGGCGGCTCGCTCATCATGCGCTGCCATTCGGCGGGCTGGCTGCAGCCGGCGAGGGTGGGGCCGAGCAGGGCGGTGGAGGCGACGGCCGAACCCAGCTTGATGAAGTCGCGTCTTTGCATGCCGCTCCTGTCTCCCCACGGGTGTGAGCAGGAAATACCGCCCGGAACCCGTTGCATTTCGTAACAGGCAACAGTCCACTGCGTCGGATTTACAGTGGTGAATGGATAAATCGGCCGCCCGGAATGTCCTTGATCCAAGTCAATGCGTGCCGGTGCCGGCCCGAATAGGGGACGCTTGGTACTAATTTGCCTGGGTAAGGCCGGGATGGGCTGGTATCGGCGCGGCCCCAGGTGTCGAGCCCCGCCGCGCGCAAGCAAGGAGGAAGAACGCCATGGCATCGACCAGGTTCGCCTTCAACGTCGCGATGGCTTCGGCCTTTGCGCTCTCGCTCGCAGCCTTCGCCGCCGTGCTGCCCGGCGCCGCCCATGCCGAGGCGACGCCTGCGCCCGGCCTCGTCACTCCCGCGTGGCTCAAGGCCCATCTGCACGACCCGAACCAGGTGATCATCGAGGTCTACGACACCAACGCGCAGAAATCGGCCTACGAGGCGGGACACGTTCCCGGGGCGGTCTTCACCGGCTTCCTCAGCGAGCCATGGCGCACAACGGTCAACGGCGTCCGCGGCATGCTGCCGCCGCCGGCGGAGATCGCCAAGCTCATCGGCGGCTATGGTATCGGTAACGCAACGAGGGTTATCCTCGTGCCGGGTGGGCGTACGCAGGGCGACTTCAACGCGGCGGCGCGGATCTTCTGGACGTTGCGGATGGAGGGGCAGGACAATGTCTCGATCCTCGATGGCGGCGATCATGCCTGGCTCGCGGACCCCACGGATCCGGTGGCGACCGGCGACGTCGTGCCGAAGCCGGTGGCCTTCGTACCGCAGCGCGCCGAGGGCTATCTCGCCACGCTGGAGGGCGTGCAGAAGAACCTGAGCACGCATGAGTTCCAACTCGTCGACGCGCGACCCCCGGCGCAGTTCGACGGCAAGGTGAAATCCCCGGTCGATGCCCGTGCCGGCACGCTCCCCGGCGCGCTCAACCTGCCCTACTCGGTGGTGCTGACCGGCGACGGCGAGGGCGTGCGGCCGATGTCCGAACTCAGCGCGGCGCTGCAGCGCGCCGGGATCACGCGCAACATTCCGACAATCACTTTCTGCAACACCGGCCATCTGGCCTCGACCGCGTGGTTCGTCCTGCGCGAGGTGTTCGCCAACCCGAAGGTGCGTCTCTACGACGGTTCGATGACGGAATGGTCCGCGGATCCGTCGCGGCCGATGGTCAACGGCCATTCGCCCTTCTGATCGGCGGGACCGCAACATGCGCGGCGCGGCGCCAGCGGGGCAGGCCAGGTGCGGATCCAGCCGGGCGGTGGCCACGCCATACGCCGCCCGGGGCGGTAGGGCGGAGGTGCATGCCGGCGCGCCGCTTCGCCGCGCCGCCGGGGCGGTGGTCGAGCAGATCGCCGCCTGGGCCGCCCGCGGCGAGAGCGCGCCATCGCGCCTGCTCGCGCCCGGCGGTGAGTTCGTCGAATGGGCGCATTACCCGCAGCCGGACGCGGTCTCGCCCGCTTCCGGTTGGCGATTTTTCTATCACACCCATTCGGTCCCGCAGCGCCTTGGGGGTGAGCACGGGCATTTCCACATCTTCGTTCCGCCCCCCCGGCGCGCGGGCCGGACGCCCGGCCTCTTCTCCCATCTGATCGGCATCACGGTCGACGCCCGGGGGATGCCGCTGCGCCTGTTCACCACCAACCGCTGGGTGACGGACGAGACCTGGCAGGACGCCTCGTCCCTCGAGACGTATTTGCGCCGGCCGGGCCTGCACGGCGCCGAACCCGCGGACGTGGCGCGCTGGCTCGACAATCTCCTCGTGCTGTTCGTGGACGATATCGCGGCCCTGCTGCACGCGCGCGACCGGCGGCTTGCCGGCCCGGCGCGCGCCATCGATCCGCGCCGCTTGGAGGACCACCGGCTGCGACTGCCGAGCCAGCTTCACGTGAGCCTCGCGCGGCGGGTAAGCCGGCTCGACGGCTGAGGCGTGGCGGCGCCGCCCGCTCAGGGCGCGCCGAGCAGTGTGAACGCGGCCGGAAACGCTGCAATCGCGACGCCGATGATCGCGAGCGCAATCAGCGCCACGGCGGAGCCGAGCGCGGACCGCCCGGCGAAGCCGACGGCGTAGATCGCCTTGAGCACGTTGTTGGATGAGGCCGCGATCAGAATCGCCGCTGCCATCGCGCCCGCTGTGACTCCCGCGGTGCCCCCCTGGGCGAGGTTCAGCACGAACGGGTCGATGTCCGTGACCCCCACGATCGCGGCGAGCACGAAGATGCCTGCCGTGCCGAACCGTGAGGCCGTCCAGCCGGAAGCGACGGAGACCACCAGGAACAGGCCAGCGAACGTCCCTGCGGCCCCAATCTCGAGCGGGTTGCCGCCAGAGGTTCCCGGTGCCCCGGCGGCATCAGCCGGATCCTGCATCCGATACTGCAGCGCGGCGGTCACGAAGGCCAGCAGACCGAGTATGAGGAACACCACAAGAAGCGAACGGGCGAGGGCGAGGTTGAACACCGCAACGACAACGAGGATGCGCACGTACATGATGCCGGTCGCGAGCGTGATGCCGGCCTGGCCGCGGCGCCGCGTGGCGGGATCGGCGTGGATCTGCCGCGCCAGCACCACGGTCATCGCGGTCGAGGAATAGAGCCCCCCGAGGGCCGCCATCCACAGCCCGTGCGCGGCCGGCGGCCAGTAGCGCTGCGCGAGGTAGCTCACGTAAGACAGAGTCGAGACCACGACGAGTGCGAGCCAGACCTGTCGCGGCGTGATGCTGGTCAGTGTCGTCACCGGCTGGGTCGGCATCAGCGGCAGGATGATGCCCGCGAGAATGAGGAACTTTCCGGCGGTGATGATCTCCTGCATCTCGACGCGGCGCGCGAGCTCGTGCAGCCGCTCGCGCCCGGTCAGCAGCAGCACAGCGCTAACCGTGAGCCCGATTGCGATCCAGTGCGGAAACGCCAGCGTGATCGCGCCGAGCAGGTAGGCGTGCACGTTGAGGATGGGGACAGTGAGCCCGACATGCGGCTCGCCGGCCTCGTCGCGCTCGTGCTGGTAGCTCCAGTAGTACGCCGCGAGCCAGACGCCGAGAATGACGAGCCCCGCGGTGAACGGCACGAAGCGCCTGGGATCGAGGCTGTAGAGAGCGGCACCCGCCAGGGCGAGCAGCGGAAAGGTGCGGATGCCGCCTGGCCGCGTGGTATGGGCCCGCGCGAAGTAATCCTCGAAGGCGAGGCCTAGGAACAGGCTCAGCGCCAGCAGCAGGCCGAGGGCGGCCGGCGTGGGCAGGAACGCCTCGACGTTCCCGGGCGCGGGCGCCGACACGGCCCCGCGCTAGATGTTCATGTCGGCGAAGCTGCGCCCGGCCTCGGCCATCTCGCGCAAGAGCGGCGCCGGCTCCCAGCCATGACCGCTCGCCGCCGCCATCGCCTCCACCTCGGCCAGCACCGTCCTGATGCCTTTTTCGTCCGCCTCGTGCATCGGCCCGCCGCGCCAGGCCGGATAGCCGTAGCCGTTGACCAGCACGAGATCGATGTCGGAGGGGCGCTGCGCGATACCCTCGGCGAGGATCTTTGCCGCCTCGTTGACCATCGCCGCGTGCACGCGCGCGATGATCTCCTCCGCCTTCACTTCCCGACGCGCGATGCCCTTCTCGCG